>CAJWET010000026.1 GCA_913031515.1 uncultured Acidimicrobiaceae bacterium
CTCCAAGTAATTCGGCTATTTCTTTTGCGGTGTCTTCGTCAGGGTCGAAGACAAGATTTGGTCCGAGAGGTCCGAGAAAAAAATCTTCATTATCGGATTCAGCTTTGAACTCAGGAGCTTCGATACGAACAATAGTTTTTGAAACTCCTTGATTTCGCGCATACAAACTGGCGATCAGATTTACCTCATCATTGGAGGTTACAGCTACGAGTAGATCTGCACGATCTATCTCAGCTTCCAACAGAACAGCTGGGTGGCTTCCACTACCCAAAATAAGATTAGCGTTTACTTCAGTTTGAATTTCATCCAGTCGTTCCGGATTTGAATCAATTACCGCGACTTCCATGTTTTTTAGCTGATGCTTAGGATCGGTAAGCAGACGCGTGATATACACGCCTACTTCCCCAGCGCCGACCACAACTACGTACACACTTAAATGGTTACAGTTCCAGAGTAAAAAACCACCGATACTGAGAAAAAACTTTAATTTTCTGTTTTTTTCGTAAATAAGCTAGTCTTTACACAGGTATCAATCTTTAACTTCCCCACATATATAGAGCGCTTGAGTGTGAAACTTTCTAACGATAAAAGTTGAGGAAAGATGAAAATTAGCTGTAAAGTCTCAACGTTCTAAACAACAAGGAGCCACTTTGGAATCGATACCCTACTTCGCCTTAGCCAGCGGTGTTGCTGCTTTGCTTCTAGCTTATTATTTCTTCACCACGGTGAAAGCCGCCCCTCCCGGAAACGACAGAATGATCTTCCTTATGAATGAGATCCAGAATGGCGCGAAAGCTTTTCTAAAACAGGAATACACTTGGGTGTCGCTTTTCGTCGTCGCCATGATCGTCTTGCTTGCGATAGTAATCACGCCTCTAGCATCTGTTTCATATGTAATAGGTGCCTTCTTGTCAGCATCTGCTGGATATATCGGAATGACGGTAGCGACTATGGCAAATGCGCGTACTACCGAAGCGGCAAAAGGTGGCCCATCGAAAGCACTTCCTATCGCGTACAGAGGCGGTGCTGTCATGGGATTCTCTGTCGCTGGACTTGCATTGCTCGGATTAATGTTCGTGTACCTCCTTTTCGTAATTTGGTTAGAGGCAGATAAAGCCTTTGAAATTGTTACAGCATACGGCTTAGGCGCTTCTTCTATAGCGCTCTTTTCACGTGTAGGTGGAGGGATCTACACGAAGGCAGCTGACGTAGGCGCAGACCTTGTAGGGAAGGTGGAAGCCGGTATACCCGAAGACGATCCCCGTAATCCTGCAACTATCGCCGACAATGTTGGAGACAATGTTGGTGATGTCGCCGGTATGGGTGCGGACCTCTTTGAATCTTACGCTGGGTCCATAATTGCACCTATTGCCTTAACAGCATTTGCAGTTGGTCTTCAGCCTGAAGATGCCACATCTGCTGCTGTCATTGGCTTACTCATGTTCCCAATGGCAATCGCTTTCATAGGGATGATCGCTTCGATCCTCGGCTCATTTCTTGTAAAGGGCGGAGACTCCACAGATTCTAAAGCATTAAGTCGCGCGCTCCATCGGGGCACAAACGTTGCTATGGCACTTACTATCGTTGGGACAATAGCCGTTTCATATTGGCTATTTGATTCAGCTCCTGGTAACCCCATAGGTTTGGCTATCTCAGTGATCGGAGGATTAGTCGCAGGCTGGGCGCTTGGAAAGACTGCAGAGTTTTATACGTCAGATCATTTTGGGCCAGTGAAAAAAATCGCTGCCCAAGCTGAGACTGGACCAGCTACCACAGTACTGAGCGGAATTAGCGCTGGGATGATTTCTGTCGCCGCCTCGGTACTTCTTGTCCTAGGCGGAATCGGAATCGCCTACTGGGGCGGTGAAGTGACTTTGGACGACGGTATCTATGGGATTGCTGTTGCAGCTATTGGAATGCTTGCAACTACAGGCGCTGTCGTCTCGGTAGATGCTTATGGCCCAATCGCAGATAATGCCGGCGGTATTGCTGAAATGGCCGAACTGGACCCTTCCGTTCGAGAAGTCACTGATGCTCTTGACTCACTCGGCAATACCACTGCGGCAATAGCGAAGGGTTTCGCCGTTGGTTCAGCCGCACTTACTGCACTTGCACTCTTTAAAAGCTTTGAATACGCAGTTGTCCAAGCCGGGGGAACCTTAGAATTGAATGTCGGTGAAGTCGACGTCTTTATCGGCCTTTTCCTCGGAGCAGGCTTACCATTCCTATTTGCTGCTTTAACTATTGACGCAGTAGGTCGTGCCGCCACTGCCATGATCGAAGAAGTTCGACGACAATTCCGCGAAATACCTGGTCTTCGTGAAGGACTGCCTGGTGTCGTTCCAGACTCTGCACGCTGTGTTGCAATTTCCACCGAAGCATCGTTAAAGGAAATGGTCATTCCAGGCTCCCTCGCCGTGGTAGTTCCTTTAGTCGTTGGGTTTATTGATATTGATACACTCGGCGGCCTTCTCGCGGGGGCACTTGTAACTGGATTTGCATTGGCTATATTCATGGCGAATGCTGGAGGCGCATGGGATAACGCCAAGAAATACATTGAAGCTGGACACCACGGTGGCAAAGGATCTGACCCCCACAAGGCTGCTGTTGTTGGCGATACAGTAGGTGACCCATTCAAAGATACCTCCGGTCCAGCAATGAATATCTTACTGAAAGTGATGACGATCGTTTCGCTAGTATTTGCCTCTGCCTTTGTCTAAACTTCAATAGATATTTCACACTGAGGGGCTGTATTGCCATTTGCGCGTTTACACGACACGAAGCTCTACTATGAACAGAGTGGGGCAGGCCCAGATCTCTTGATTATCTCTGGTACCGGCTCTGATTTAAGAATTCCTCGATTACCAATTCCTCAGCTTGACGAGAGCTACAGGATTCTACGTTATGACCATAGGGGCCTCGGCCAAAGTAGCACCAGTGAAGCAGCGGTAACCATGGCAAACTTTGCTGACGACACTGCCGCCTTATTAGAAATCCTTCACATCTCGAGAATAGACATTATTGGAATATCTTTTGGTGGAATGGTTGCCCAACATTTAGCGATTAGGCACCCTAAGCTCATTGGAAAACTAGTTCTTGCTTGTACCTCGCCCGGAGGGCCAAGTTATAGTTCAGCTGACCTTCTCGAGTTAATGAAACTCCCGCTAGATGAGCGTCATCGAACGTGGATGAAAATGTACGATACCCGCTATTCCCATGCATCTGAAGAGAACTATTTTGTGTATTTCCTTGAGAAACTTCTTCTCCGCAATCCAGACATGTTTCCGAATGGTGCTACAGATGGTTTAATGCGGCAACTTAGAGCACGGTCTGACCATGATGTAACGAGTTCGTTACACGAAATCACGCATCCCTGCCTCATTGCTGGTGGAAAATATGACGGAATCGCTCCTCCAGAGAATCTTCACTACCTTGCTAAAAGAATTGCTCTTTCGAGTCTTCATTTTTTCGAAGGAGGTCACTCGTTTTTGTTGGAAGATCATTCAGCATGGGAAACTATTTCCGCTTTCTTGATGGAAGATCAAGGTAATCTTTAATATGGCTAAAGATACAGCGACTAATAATGGCTGAGAACAAATCAGAGCTAATCTTACTTTTCGGTGGCCAATCCCCTGAACATGATGTTTCGTGTTCTTCAGCACGGCATGTTCTCGCTGCTGCACCTACAAAACTCTTCGACGTAACGCTCGTAGGGATCGACCATTCTGGGACTTGGCACAAATGCCTCACTAGAGAAGAAGGCGACTCCATAGCGGAATTACCTGAAACCCTTTCAATTACCGGCCCAGAGATTACCCCTCATGAACTTTTTGAGATTAAAAGGCAAACTCGGCCTATCGTTTTTCCAGTATTGCATGGTCCGAATGGTGAGGATGGAACTATTCAAGGCCTTCTCGAGAGTTTCGGAGTTCCATACGTAGGTAGTGGTGTTCTTTCTTCCGCACTCTGCATGGACAAAATTAAATCGAAGGAGCTCATGTCTGCACATGGCGTACCTCAGGTCTCTTGGCTAAGTTTTAGTACCCAAGATTCGAATTCAGCGATCCAAACGATAGATGACTCGGAGTTAATATTTCCACTCTTTGTTAAACCTGCGAATATGGGGTCCTCCATTGGCATTTCGAAAGTTGCTGGCTTATCAGAAGTTGAACAGGCGATCAATCATGCAAGTCAGTTCGATGATTGGGTCATCGTTGAACAAGCAACGGCAGGCCGTGAAATAGAAATTGCAATCTTAGAAGGCGATGAACCTGAAGCTTCTAATCCTGGTGAAATAGTACCGGGTGCAGATTTCTACGATTACAACGACAAATATGAAGACGGGGCGATACTGCATGTGCCTGCCGAGCTCTCCCCAGAAGAAATTCAGACCGCACAGTCCATCGCCGTGAACGTCTTTGAACTAATGCGTTGTGATGGGCTCGCTCGTATTGACTTCTTTTATGAAGAATCAGGTCGAGGGTGGCTAGTCAATGAGATAAATACGATGCCTGGATTTACTCCCATTTCGATGTATCCAAAACTCTGGGAAGAA
The DNA here is from genome assembly GCA_913031515.1 of uncultured Acidimicrobiaceae bacterium. GTDB lineage: Bacteria > Actinomycetota > Acidimicrobiia > Acidimicrobiales > UBA8592 > UBA8592. Next base: position 4,556 of record CAJWET010000026.1, read on the forward strand.
ACTGGCCTATCCTATGAAAATTTAATTTTACGCCTGATCCAAACAGCAAAAACAAATAAAGACCCCTAGCTGGATATTGGAATAAGAGCACTTTTAAGGAACCTAAGGAGCTCTTTTCGTCGCATTACGACATCCCGTGGATTTTGTTTTATACCCATTGCCTCCAGCAAATTGCCTTCTGTGGCCGCACCCATAATCGCTGAGTACACGGAAAGAACGAGCAAATGCGGATCAGATTCTACGATACGGCCTTTTTCCATCTCGTTATCCAACCATTTAGTCGCCCCTAGGATCAGAGGTTCAAGGCCTTTAACAGCTTTTGTCAACATAGGCGGACCCAATCGAGATACTTCTCGAAGCAAACCAAGAAGTTCAGGTCGCTGTATAGCCAGACGAAAAACACCCCGAACCATTGCCTCTATTCGTTCCCACCCATCATGAGAATTTTTTACCGCTTCAGACAAAACACCAGAAAGTACCCCTATAGCACTTGAAACAGAAGCATCTAGGAGTGCTTCTTTTGTTGGATAGTGGTACAGGATTGACTGTTTTCGTATTCCGAGGTCGTGCGCCAACGAATCCAAGCTAGTCCCGTCATACCCATTTTCACCAAATGCTGAAGTAGCCGCAATGAGTATACGTTCAGAAGTCTTCACGAAAAGATTGTAGCATTCTCTACCAAGTGGTAGAAAGTAGATGTGATCAAAGAACAACTGGCAGGAAAACGAATCGCCATCACGGGGTCTACTGGCTTTCTCGGTACCGCCTTAGTTGAACTCCTCCTTCGAAAAATTCCAGATGTTGAACTCGTGCTTCTTGTTCGCAGCTCACGGCGCACAGCTGCGCAACGTGTAAAAAGAGACATCGTAAACAATGACGTCTTTAAAACTCTCAAAGAAGAGTTGGGGAAAGAAGAATTCGATCGAATAATCCAGAATCAAATCACCGCAATACCTGCAGATATTTCACTAGACCATCTTGGGCTTGACTCTGATGGACTGGAAATTTTAAAAAGCTGCGAGATCGTTATCCATAGTGCTGCTTCAGTTAGCTTCGATGAACCTCTCGACAGAGCCGTAGAAGTTAATCTTATGGGGCCAGTTCGTTTGGTTAATGCTTTCAAAGATCTAAATGTCACTCCACATTTGGTCATGGTTAGTACTTGCTATGTGGCCGGAAACCGGAAAGGCGATGCGCCCGAACAACTCTTGACTGAAAGTCCTTTCTATGTACCTCTAGACTGGAATGACGAGACGAATGCGGCGCGACGAACACGTTTATACGTAGAAGATGCGAGTCGTCGACCACCTAACCTTGAAAGTTTTCGCGATTCTGCACGTTCAGAATTAGGAGCTGCTGGAACTCCTGCACTTGCGAGAAAAACTGAACAATTGAGGCAGAGGTGGGTCAAAGACCAAATGGTCGAAGCTGGGAGAAATAGGGCAAAATCTTTAGGTTTCCCCGACGTGTACGCCTTTACGAAAGCGATGTCAGAGCAGGCAGTAGAAGAGGTCCGTGGTAACACCCCTTTGACTCTTGTGAGACCTTCAATCATTGAATCGTCTTTGAGAGCTCCTGTCTCTGGATGGATACGAGGCTTTCGGATGGCTGAGCCAATTATCTTGAATTATGGAAAGGGAACATTAAAAGAGTTTCCAGGAATCCCCGAGGGAATTGTCGACATTATCCCTGTAGACCTTGTTGCCTCTGCAATAATCGCTGCCGCCGCCCAAGAGCCCAAAAGTGAAACGACTATCTATCAAGTCGCCTCGGGAAGCTGTAATCCGATTCGAACGTCCACGGTCACTGACTACGTTCATAGTTTCTTTGGAGAAAACCCTATTTACGATGACAAGAATCAACCTATTGCACCTGCAAAATGGAAATTTCCCGGCCGCGGCCGTGTCGCCGCTCAATTAAATCGCTCTCAGCGTATTCTAGGACACGCTGAGCAAACCTTAAACAAACTTCCCATCCGCGGTAAGCCAGCAATGTTCGTCGCAGATATTCAGGATCGCAAAGACGAAATAGACAAAGCGATAGAGTACGTCACCTTATATGGGAAATATGTTGAATGCGAGGCTTCGTATTCAGTGGAAAATCTTCTTGCTTTATGGGATTCGCTATCCGCTGATGATCAAGAGTCTTTCCCTTTTGATCCAAGAATTATTGATTGGTTCGAATACATCTACACAATCCATCTACCAACAGTAGTAACAAAAGGGAGAGTCAAAACAAGTCCAACGAAAAGTTCTGGGAAGTCCCGCTCTGCCCGTATTCGCAATCAAGTGCTAGACCCTCAACGTCAATTAGCCGTATTTGATCTAGAGAACACCCTTATTGCTTCAAATGTGGTCGCTTCATGGAGTTATCTCGCAACGAAACGACTTCCAAGAGCGGAACGGATCAAATTAGTAACAAAAACACTAGCTCAGGTTCCAAGCATGCTTGCTCTCGATAGGAAAGATCGCACAGATTTTTTGCGAAGTTTTTATAGGCGGTACACTGATGCTCCAGTGTCCCAAATTGATGATGATGCTTACGAAATGTTTAGTGAGTTGATCCTTGCAAAATCTTTCCCAGCTGGGTTACGGCGAGTTCGCGAACACAAAGCGCTCGGGCATCGAACCGTTTTAATCACTGGAGCACTTGACTTCGTTGTCAAACCACTAAAACCACTTTTCGATGACATCATTTCTGCGACTCTCTCTCATGATGGAAACTCATACACTGGGCAAATGCAGCAAGTCCCTCCTATCGGCGAAACTCGCGCTGCCGTTTTACGACGCTTTGCCGATGAGAATGACTACGATTTGGCTGAAACAATAGCCTACGCTGATTCTACAAGTGACTTACCAATGCTTGAAGCTGTTGGATTTCCCGTTGCAGTGAACCCTGAGCCCAAACTCGCCTCTTTAGCTAATCGTCGTGGATGGCTTATTGAAAACTTTCAACCAGTAGCGGGATCACCATCTAAATTGCTCCCTCTCGGTTCAAGGACAAGTAGGTAACGAATGGCAGACGAACGAAGAAGGAACCCTCGCCCAGGTTTAGTGCTAGAAGTTGACCGCTCTACTCCGCCGGCACTCTTCCACTATGGAGAGGGTTTTCGCTTAGAAAAACTTCCAGCGGGCCGTTCCAGAATCCTCTACCCTCCCGAACCTCTTCCCGGTTTGAATAATCCAGACCAACACATACGAGATGCCCTTGAAAACCCGCTAGGTGACTCCCCTCCCTTATCGGCATTATTGACGTCTGGGATGAAGTTGACTATAGCTTTCGATGACATTTCTTTACCTCTTCCCCCGATGCGCTCACCAGACATTCGCCAACGCGTCATTGAGGCTGTTCTTGATCTTGCAGCTCAACATGGGGTAGATGATGTACACCTCATCGCTGCATTGGCTCTTCATCGACGAATGACCGAGAGTGAGCTGCGGCACGCTGTGGGCGACCGCGTTTACGATGCATTCGCCCCTTCTGGTAATCTCTATAACCACGATGCGGAAGATCCAGAAGGGATGACCGTAATCGGAATAACCCCACATGGCGAAGAAGTCCAGATCAATCGACGGGCAGCCGAATCTGATCTTATTGTCTATGTCAATATTAACCTTGTTGCGATGGATGGTGGGTGGAAAAGTACTGCCACGGGGTTGTCCGGATACACGGCTCTACGACATCACCACAACCCTCAGACAATGGTCCAATCTCGAAGTTTCATGGATCAAGAAAATTCTGAATTGCATAAATCCAATTGGCGGCAAGGGAAAGTCCTCAAAGAATCAGGAATACAAATATTTCAAATTGAAACCACTGTTAATAACAACACATTTGGGCATGATGGCCCTCTCGCTATGCTACAAAAACGCGAATGGGAGTGGACTTTGCGTGACCGAGCGACGTTCATCGGTTATCAAACTGGATTACGCCGCATGAATCCATCCACAAAAAGGAAAATATTTAGTTCCTGGTACTCCCCATATGAATTAACGTCGATACAAGCAGGTGAAGTTGAGGCGGTTCATAAACAAACTACGGAACACGTCTACAAGCAACAGCTGGTAAATGTCGAGGGACAAACAGATATCTTGACTATGGGTATCCCCTACATCTGCCCGTACAATGTCAATTCAGTGATGAACCCCATACTTGTGGCTTGCTTAGGTCTGGGTTATTTCTTCAATATGTATCGCGGGAAGCCGCTGGTCCGTAAAGGTGGTGTAGTGATAATGACCCACCCAACCCCTTGGGAATTTCATCCAGTGCACCACCCTAGCTATATCGACTTTTTTGAAAGAGTCCTGAGCCAGACTAAGAACCCAACCGAAATAAGTCAACGTTTTGAGAAGGCGTTTGCTGAAGACGAATGGTACCGACATCTTTACCGTACCTCATATGCGTATCATGGGGTGCACCCTTTTTACATGTGGTACTGGTGCGCTCATGCTCTTGATCACCTCGGTCGAGTTATCATAGTTGGCGGAAATCCAGATGCTGTTCGTCGCTTAGGATTCCGACCCGCCACAACACTTCACGATGCTTTTGAAATCGCCACAGACGTGGTTGGGTCTCAACCGACAATCACCCACTACCACAGTCCTCCCATCCTTATGGCCGATGTCCAGTAAGCAGTAGAGAATGGCACAAAAACTATCGTCACGAGAGCTACGAAGAAAAACGAAACAGATACGACACGCGATTGACGGCACCCGCCGCCGAATTATCAATCTAAAATTCATCCGAACAGCACAGTTCCCGTATCGTGCTCCCTCGACACCCAAGGGGATTGACCCCCACCCCACAGAATCAAAAACAGGAAGTTCTTTCCAAACTAGCTGGGCTCGACGGACCCCCGCTCGAACTATTCGGATGCTCTTCAGTGAATTCCCCATGCGGCCTATCGTTCAGTTCTTTGCAAAACCTGCCATGATCGGGGTCGAAACACTCTCTGATATTCCTGAATACCAACCTGTAATATTTGTCGCTAACCATCACAGCCATATTGACACTCCCCTACTTATCACTTCCCTCCCACTACGTTGGCGAAAAAAACTTGTCGTTGGAGCAGCTGCAGATTATTTCTTCTCTACACGAATAACTGGGGCATTGTCTGCGTTGTTTATCGGAGCAATCCCCATAGAGCGGAAAAAGATTACTCGGAAGTCTTCTGACGATATCGCTGAACTCATCGACAAAGGGTGGAGTTTTATGGTTTTTCCTGAAGGTGGACGATCACCGGATGGTTGGGGTCAACCGTTTCGGGGGGGAGCAGCCTACTTGTCACTCCGGTGCAAGGTCCCTATTATCCCAATCCACCTCACTGGAACCGGAGCTATTCTCCGCAAAGGAAAAAATCTCCCTAAACGATCGGAAACTACAATAAACTTCGGCAAACCGATTTGGCCGATTGATGGAGAAAAGTCACGTTCCTTAGCCAAACGTGTTGAAATATCTGTTGCGCAACTAGCTGATGAGACATCGAGCAATTGGTGGGAATCCAAGAAACGATTATACGAAAAAGAAACGCCAACACTCCATGGCCCGCAGGCAAGCAGCTGGAGAAGAGCGTGGGACCTCAGTCATCTAAAGCGCCAACAAGAAAATAATCGCCTGTGGCCCAAGATTTAACTCTTAGATGCATATCCTCAGCCGTGTAATCAAAACTCACCACGATAAAATATATGTAAGAATACAGAAATACAATAATGACAGAAAATACATCGACCCCTATTGACCTTATTAACGGCGTATACTCAACACTCGATGAACGTATAGGCAACGCCCGTGAGCGTTTTGGTAGAGCACTTACTCTTGCCGAAAAAATTCTGATCAACCACCTAGATCGGAGCGATCAAGAACTTGAACGCGGCGTATCCTACGTCGATCTGCGTCCAGATAGAGTTGCCATGCAGGACGCAACTGCACAAATGGCATGGCTTCAATTTATGACAGCTGGCTTAGATAAAGTCTCAGTCCCAACAACCACCCACGCTGACCACTTAATACAGGCAAAGATCAATGGAAAACAAGACCTATTAAATGCATCCAATACGAATGCAGAAGTCTACGATTTTCTTGAATCTGTTTGCGCGAAATACGGGGCTGGATTTTGGAAACCCGGTAGTGGGATCATCCATCAGGTCGTCTTAGAGCAATACGCTTTCCCAGGCGGAATGATTATTGGCACCGATAGTCATACCCCTAATGGCGGAGGACTTGGAATGATCGCCATTGGTGTAGGAGGTGCGGATGCGGTGGATGTGATGACTGGTTTCCCTTGGAATGTCCGTTGGCCAAAACTAATTGGAGTGCACTTAACCGGCTCACTGAATGGGTGGAGTGCACCAAAGGACATTATTCTGAAAGTTGCTGAAATCCTTACCGTCAAAGGTGGCACAGGTGCGATCGTGGAATATTTCGGTGAAGGCGCCAACAGTTTATCGGCGACAGGGAAGGCAACTATTTGCAATATGGGTGCCGAGATAGGAGCAACGACTTCAGTTTTCCCGTACGACGAAGCCATGGAACGTTACCTACGGTCAACTTCGAGAGAATCTGTGGCAGAACTTGCAAATCTACATACAGGTAACCTTCAAGCAGATACTGAAGTCCTAGCCGAACCGGAAAACTACTTTGATCAAGTAATTGAAATAGACCTCTCTAAGCTCCAACCACATATCAATGGCCCCCATACTCCCGATTTCGCTCGAGAACTGAAAGACCTCGGCTCTGAAGCCGTTGAAAATGGCTGGCCTCTTGAAATCAGCGCTGCATTGATCGGAAGCTGCACTAACTCTTCCTACGAGGACATAACACGAGCGGCTTCAATAGCAAGAGAAGCCGCTGCTTCCGGACTGAAAACAAAGACACGCCTCCTGATCACGCCTGGATCCGAAAAGATTCGTGCCACCATTACTCGAGATGGCCTTTTAGCAGATTTCGAAGCTCTCGGCGCTGTAGTGTTGGCCAATGCCTGTGGACCATGTATCGGCCAGTGGGATCGCTCTTTGGAAGACCACGAAGCGGGAACTCCTAACGTAATCGTGACTTCATACAACCGAAATTTTCCTAAACGCAACGACGGTGATCCTGCAACTCTTGCATTCGTTACCTCTCCTGAAACAGTTATGGCGCTTGCGCTTTCCGGAAGGGTAGATTTTGATCCGATATCAGACGAATTACTAAATGAAGATGGTCAAAGTGTCAAATTATCAGTACCGCAGGGCTTAGAATTACCCCCTTCCGGATTCGCCTCTGGAGAAGATACATTTCAGCCCCCTCCCACTGATGGAAGCGAAGTAGAAGTTAGGATTTCTCCTGATTCCAACCGCCTTCAAGTTTTGGATCCCTTTACAGCATGGGATGAAAATGATTACGAGGATCTACCCATCCTCGTCAAAGCAAAGGGAAAATTTACTACCGACCATATATCCATGGCTGGCCCTTGGTTGAAATACCGCGGACATTTGGAAAATATTTCCGGAAACCTCTATTTGGGAGCCGTCAACGCTTTCCCCGGATATGAAGTGGGATATGGGAAAAACCAATTAACCGGCGAAACCCAACTGTTTCCTGATATCGCAAAATCTTACCATGACTCAGGACAACAATGGATCGTTATCGGAGATGAAAACATGGGTGAAGGGTCAAGCCGTGAGCACGCTGCGATGGAACCTCGATTCAGATTGGGCGTGGTAGCTATCGCTCGAAGTTTTGCCCGCATCCATGAAACAAACTTAAAGAAACAAGGGATGCTTCCTTTAACATTTGTTGATCCTACTGACTACGACCGTATAGACGAGAGTGATCGCATTAGCGTAGGAGGACTAAAAAACTTGGCTCCAGGTAACACTGTTACCGTGACAGTGCTTAAACCTGACGGCGCTGCTTTCTCTTTCGAAACTACCCATACCTTTAGTGAAGAACAACTCAAATGGTTTGTCTCAGGATCGGCACTTAATGTGATTCGTGCTCAAACGTCAACAACGTAATAATTCGTTTCTATACCCTGCTACTAACCGGCCAAATAGCAAACTATCTGATATATAGATACGATGCTAGAGTTCGACAATTTGAGAGATAGCCCTTATGGATATTCGACAATTGAATGCACTCGTAGCTGTCGTTGACCACGGAACGTTCAGCGCCGCCGCTAAAGCTCTCCACACGGTCCAATCAAATATCTCCACCCATATTTCCCGTCTGGAAAGAGAGTTGTCCGTTTCTCTCATTGACAGATCCTCGGGGACTTTAACTGAAGAAGGAGTATTAGTCGTTGAACGAGCAAGGCGAATCCAAACTGAATTGGAAGCAATAGCCCTTGATGTAACTGCCGTGCATTCCGAGGTTTCCGGTATTGTCAAACTTGGCGTAATTGGAACAACCGGCCGTTGGCTCTCACCAAAACTCCTAGATGCAATCCACGCTAGCCACCCGAAAATAACGGTTCAAATAGTTGATGCTACGACGAGCAGTCTGATACCTCTTGTAGTTCAAGGAAATGTAGATGGGGCAGTTGTGAACCTGCCAATATCACACTCAGATATTGTTATTGAGCCACTATTTGAAGAGGAACCCATGCTAGTAGCCCCTCAAGACCACCCGCTTGCAAAGTTCGATACGATATTGCCTGAACATCTTGCTGCATATCCACTCCTCCTTAACCCTAAGGGGGTACCTTTCAGAGACAGTCTTGACCAAGATCTTGCCAAGGAAAACATCACCCTAACTCCCAAAGCGGAAGTTGATGGAATGCGACTACTAGCATCACTAGCAGCAGATGGTTTTGGCGCCGCCGTACTTCCCGCTACTGCGGCTCAAGGAAGTGGAAAGTGGAAACGAATTCCTCTTCCTGGGTTTACAAGGCGCGTCGTGGGTTTCGCTATTAATAAACGAGTTCCACTTTCAGCAACAGCTCGCGCTGTTCGTGACGCTCTCCGAACAACGATTATCAACCATGGTTCCGATCAGGATGGGATTTTCCTCTCAGGTTAATATCACTGTCCGCCCTTTTACTGAAACTACAGACACTAGGATCTTAATGTGAACACAGATACCACCACCTCAGTCGAAATACTGACGCAGATCTCCGGTAATTCAAAAGTCATTCTCTATCAACGTAGATCTGGTGATTACATAAACGTGCAAATTGGGTCTCCCTCTGAACCGATTGCCTTAAGTGGTAACGACGGTATAAAACTTGCATCTGGCGCAAAAGCAGCATTTGACCACCGCGTCCCTTTGGTGGTGCACTTAAATTCAACAGGCGCCCCACCCGACTCTGGTGTAGAAGCACTTCATGGTTGGGGTTCAGCAGCAAAAGAACTAACTCGATGTTCGGGAGTCGTCCCCACAGTGATCTGCGTTCACCAAACAGCGCTAGCCGGGTCAGCCTTACTTCTTGGCCTTGTTGATTTCGTCATTATGGTTAAAGACTCGTACACCTATGTTAGTGGGCCGAGAATGGTACAAGAGTTTACAGGAGTACCGGTTGATCAGGAGACCCTCGGCGGTTCCGGAAAGCATGCTCAAACATCCGGAGTCGCATCGTTTGTCGTTCCGGACGGAGAAGCGGCCGATGAATTAATAGAAGAGCTACTCTCCCTCATTCCAGGGGATTCATCTTCACTTCCTCAGCAGCTCCCAACAAATGACCCTACAAATCGCCAACTCCACGGGATAGAGAAAGCTATACCTGAATCAACAACTGGCAGCTACGATGTCCGCGATATCCTCAGGGAAGTCTTCGATGATGGAATCCTTACAGAAATACGAAAAGAATGGGCAACGAACCTTGTTACTGCTTTTGCCACCATAGGAAGCAATGCCGTAGGCGTCGTCGCCAATCAACCACAATCGCTTGCCGGAACTCTTGATATAGCAGCATCACAAAAAGGCGCTCGATTCGTGAGCTTCTGCGACGCATTTAACATCCCAATAGTTACATTCGTGGATACCCCCGGATTTCAACCAGGTAAAGACTTGGAGTGGCGTGGGATGATACGCCATGGAGCTCAGTTGGCATTCGCA
>CAJWET010000027.1 GCA_913031515.1 uncultured Acidimicrobiaceae bacterium
ATAACCACTGCACTCTTTGCGAGTTCAGCCCGAACGCCGGTAATCCCAAGTAAGCCCACTGCATAAACAAACCCCGTACTTTGGGCACAGAGCGCATCAAGGCGTTCTTCTGTAGTCGTAGGGGCGGCCAACATGATCGTTTCAGTGTCGTTTTTGGAAGCAGCATCAATCCAGTCCTGTGCCTCGTTTAGTGGAAGGTCAGGCAGAATTGCTCCTGAAATACCAGATTCATTGAGTGCATCGGCGAATCGTTCGAGGCCGAAACGATAAACAATGTTGTAATAGGTCATTACCGCTAAGGGAACTTCAGTATCCAGCTCCCGGATTTCCTGAAGAATGTCCATCGGAGTTATATTTTTCCCCAAGACTATGTCATTCGCCTTTTGAATTGTTGGCCCATCCATGACCGGATCTGAAAAAGGTATTCCTATCTCAATTGCGTCTGCCCCCGCTTCAGCAGCAGCATAAATAGCTTCGATATAGCCATCAAAACCACCCGTAATGTAAGGGACTAGGCATTTCTCGCCATTTCTTATCCTTCTCCGAAGCGATTGCTCGATTCGTTGGGGTTTCCTACTCATCCAAGGAATTCCATCATCTGCGTTGCATCCTTGTCACCTCGACCGGAAAGATTTAAGAGAACTGTTTTGCCAGCGAGTTCATCACGTTCTCTACTCATCCACGCAAGTGCGTGAGCAGGTTCAAGCGCCGGGATTATCCCTTCCGTACGAGATAACAATTGAAACGCAGCGACAACTTCTTTATCCGTCACTTTCTCATACCGTGCACGACCTATATGAGCTAAATGCGCATGTTCTGGCCCGATTCCCGGGTAGTCGAGCCCAGCTGAGATCGATTCTGCTTCTAGCACTTGCCCCCATTCATCCTGCATAAGATACGACAACGACCCATGAACCACCCCGGGCGTACCTCGTGAAACCGCTGCGCCACCTGCAGGTTCAACTCCCACTAGCTCAGCTTCAGTATCAACGAAACCAGAAAAAATTCCTAATGCATTAGAACCACCACCTACACATGCAGTAACAACATCAGGGAGCCTCCCGAGCATATTTAGACATTGTTCATGAGCTTCTTCCCCGATCACTCTATGGAATTCACGAACCATCCATGGGTATGGGTGAGGTCCCATTACTGATCCAAGGCAATAATGAGAACCTTCGACTGTTGCAACCCAATCTCGCATTGCTTCATTAATCGCATCTTTAAGCGTCCTACTTCCAGAAGTTGCAGTGATAACTTCAGCTCCAAGGAGACGCATCCGAAAGACATTCAGAGCTTGGCGTTCAATATCTACTTCGCCCATATATACGACGCAATCCATGCCAAATAACGCCGCCGCCGTAGCGGTCGCCACTCCATGTTGACCTGCACCCGTTTCAGCCACTAAACGGTTCTTCCCCATCCTTTTCGCCAAAAGCGCTTGGCCAAGAACATTATTGATCTTATGGGAACCGGTATGATTTAGATCCTCTCTCTTAAGCAGAACTTCATAACCAAGTTCCTCAGAGAGACGTTCACATTGTGTTAACGGAGAAGGCCGCCCAGCGTAATCCGATAGTAAAAGATCAAGCTCTTTTCTAAAAGATAGATCCGCCCAAGCTACACGAAACGCCTCTTCAAGCGCTTCACAGGCAGGGACGAGTGTTTCAGGGACGAACATTCCACCAAAAAGTCCGAATCTACCGTCGGGTGATGGATCAGTCATCGCCATGTCGAATCATCCTCCCAGTTGTACGGATCGTCTCGGAAAACGTTTACCTCATCATTCTCGATTCTACGGTCACTCTCCGTAGACCGGACCGCTTCAACGAATGCCCGAACAAGTATTGGATCTTTAACACCAGGTGATCTCTCAACTCCAGAAGAAACATCAACCCCCCATGGTTGAACCTTTCCAATCGCTCCGACGACATTGTCTGGAGTCAGCCCGCCAGCAAGTATCATCGGAACACCTTGAGGGGCATTTTCTGCCATTTGCCAGTCGAAAACCTCTCCCGATCCAGGTTCCGCTGAGTCTACAAGTACAGCATCGGCGCCGAATGACGCAGCAGCTTGGAATGATTCAGAACCTGCTACAACTGCTTTAAATACAGTTCTTACTTCTGACTTTACTTTTTGTACCTGAACTGGAGATTCAAAACCATGCAACTGAGCTGCCATTAAGCCAGTATTGTTGACAATCTTGATGACACGCTCAGGCAACTCATTACGAAAAACACCCACAGTTAAGATATCCGGAGGGAGCCTCCTAACAATTTCGGCTACTCGTGTTATTGCAACCTGACGAGATGACGGAGCGAAAACAAATCCAACAGCATCAGCCCCAACGGCTACCGCTAAAAGAGCGTCTTCTTCATTCGTTACACCACATATCTTTATGAACACGTTACGACATTACCGGAATTTCACCGATGAATAACAGAATTACTTCCATCAAAGCCCTTTAAAGGAAGAAATCAAAGACGACGGGTCAGATGCCGTAACAAATGCCTCTCCAACCAAAACAGCCTGATAGCCAGCTTGTGCAAGAGCAACAGCATCGTCTAGACCACGGATTCCGCTTTCTGCAACTCGTATTACATTTGGAGGAATTCTCTCAATTACGCGAATTGCTCTTTCCTGATCTACGGTAAATGTCACTAGATCCCGCTGGTTTACTCCAATTATGTTTGCTCCCGCACGTAATGCTCGCTCCACTTCTCTTTCGTCATGAGTTTCAACCAACGCATCCATTCCCAATTCTTTCGTTAACGAAAGAAACTCCCGAAGTTTTTCGTCTTCAAGAGCAGCAACAATCAGAAGTACGCAATCAGCCCCCATCAAACGAGCATCACAAATATCGCGTTTGTCCATTGTGAAATCCTTCCGCAAGATTGGGATTTTTGTACTAGAGCGCGCAGCAATCAAATCTTGGCTTGAGCCAGAAAAGAATTCAGCATCCGTCAAGACCGAAATACAGCTTGCTCCAGCCGATTCATAAAGCGATGCCAAAGCTACAGGGTCTAGATCGTCTCGAAGATTTCCTTTGGATGGCGACCGTCTTTTAATTTCTGCAATCACAGAAAGGCCAGAAGTGGAACTGATTGCGTTGGCGAAATCTCTAGAATCATCTATCTGCTCGGCTTTCTCTAAAAGTTTACTAAATGACCTAGAGTCAGCAGAGCAGCGTTGTCTATGAAAAGCGAGAATGTCATCAAGATATGTCCGAGACCCCATGACCCGATTGTAATGGCGACTACATCGATGATGCTGGCGTTTAGATGAAAGCGCTTTCAATTAGAACGGGAATGTCATCGATTACCGCTGTCCCGGGAACTTCGAAAGATCGTGCGACATACCCGAGACCTATTGTTCCTGTCCCAGAGTCAGCAGCTGAAGTAACACGACCTACCGCTCCGCTCTCTCCTTTAATTTCTGCGCCAGTAGCAAATACGCCGGATGTAGTAATTCGGCTCAAGTGCTTGGGAACCCTATTCCCTCGACTATCCAGACGAGCTACCAACTCCTGCCCCGTATAACAGCCTTTCGTGAAACTCACGCTTCTCGCCACTAGATTTGTCTCCGCTGGAATGACGTCTTCAGTTAATTCTGCTCCCATTCGCGGGATCCCATTACTAATTCTTAAGAATTCGTATTCATCTTGAGTCCCTATTTCGCAACCATCAGGCGGAACAGAAGTTCTATCAAGCAGATCAAAGCCTTCGAGACTCGGCCAACCAGCATCACTAGTGATTTCAGCCGTACTTGAGATTTCCTTTATCGCATTAGCCCCTTGTCCCAAGATGCTCACGGTCTGTAGTTGGGTGGCTTCGATCTCACATTGCACCCGAATTTTAAACCTTTCCAATCGATCTAGTGCGACCTGACCCCACCCTTCTTCCATATCGAGCACATACTCTTCGTTCTGCAAACGAGAGATTCTTAGCCACACATTGATTTTCCCATTTGGGTTTAACAAAAAGGACCATGCGGACTCATTATCAGAGATTGTGTTGACATCCTGGCTGACTTGCCCCTGAAGAAATTGTTCAGTGTCAGGTCCTACACATCGCAGAACGTCCCTTCGGCTGACATAGGCGCGGGGGGTATCCGCCAGTTCATGTAAATCGTGTTTAATCAGGATGCCCCCTTTCTTATTTGCGTCATTCTCTCAGCGGGCTTAACTGCAGACAACAGGGTTATTGCTTTGTTCCAGCATTCCTGATATTCACCTTCGGGATCACTATCCGCCACGATTCCCGCTCCAGCTTGAACCGATGCTAGTGAACCTGTAATAACCATTGTTCGAATAGCGATTGCGTTGTCGATATTTCCGGATAGATCAAGGTAACCGACTATGCCAGCATATGGCCCACGCTTAGTCGGTTCAAGATCATCAATGATTTCCATGGCTCGAACTTTTGGTGCCCCCGAAACAGTTCCAGCAGGAAAAGTTGCGCGAAGAACATCCACAGGGGTTTTTCCTTCCGCTAACTGGCCAGAAACCTGTGAAGTGAGATGCATTACGTGACTGTAATGTTCTAGAGTCATCATTTCGTCCATTTCGAGGGTTCCATAACGTGAAACTCTCCCCAAGTCATTGCGCGCAAGATCAACCAGCATTACGTGTTCTGCCAATTCTTTTGGGTGTTCTTGGAGTTCAGCGGCAAGTCTTCTATCTTCTTCTTCATTCTCCCCTCGAGCGCGAGTACCAGCAATTGGACGGGATACCACCCGATCTCCTAGTACTTGCACCATCGGCTCTGGAGAACATCCAACCAATGTGACTTCATCCTGTCGCACATAATACATGTATGGACTGGGGTTAATTTGTCGAAGGACTCTATACACATCGAAGGAATCAGCATTTAAGTCGAAATCGTAACGCTGTGATAGTACTACCTGGAAAATATCCCCAGCTAGAATATGTTCTTTCGCTACCTCAACAGCGGCGCAGAACTCTTTCTTCGTCATAGTGGATTCAACGTTAGGGAGTTCACCATCGAGAATGGGAGGTGTCAGTAGCGGTTCATGAATGGGACGCGCTCCATCCGCAGCAAGGAGCTCTAGTCGGTTTAGTGCGTCAGCATAAGCTGATTCAATTTCGATTGAAGTCCCACCGAGTGGAACTATCGCATTTGCAATTAGAATAACTCTCTGTTTCCAGTGATCAAAGACCGCAAGTTCTCCGATCACTGACAAAATTGAATCCGGAATAGACAAATCGTCCTCTGGCGTATTTGGCAAGTCTTCAATCTCCCGCACTACGTCATAGCCGATATATCCCATTATCCCGCTGTGCATAGGAGGGAGTTCATCTAGGCGTGGAGCAGTTAGTTGACTTTGGAGGTTTTCAATGAAGCCGAGCAATTGTCCATCTTCAGGAATTGGTATGGGGGAATCACCAATTACTGATATCTCACCATTCTCTTTTGTGATGGTGAGGAGTGGGTTCCGGCCTATAAATGACCAGCGACTCCAACGCTCCCCATGCTCAACTGATTCCAGTAAGAACCCAGAGCCATTTCCTACAACTCTTGCAAATGCAGCAACAGGGGTAATGTAGTCTGCAACAAGTTCTTGCCAGACAGGTATGACCGTATCTTTTTTGGCTAGTTCACTGAATTTTTCTAGCGAGGTAGTCATCGCCTAGAGGTAAAGTCCGGTCGACCCCTGGTCAAGCCGTTCGGCTGCAACCGCATGGACGTCGCGTTCTCTAAGAATGATGTAATCTTTGCCTCGAACTTCAACTTCATAACGATCTTCAGGGTTAAAAAGGACCTGATCTCCTATTTCCATACTTCGCACATTTGGTCCGGTTGCTTTGATTTCAGCCCACGCAAGACGTCGAGATACTTGTGCAGTTGCAGGAATGAGAATGCCGCCCGTGGATCGTCGCTCGCCCTCATCAGTAGGGATCTCTACAAGGATCCGGTCATTTAACATCTTTATTGGCAACCGGTCAGAAGGGGAAGGAGTATGAGTTTTCTTACTCTCATTTCGAGCTTTTTTTACTTTCGGCTTTGAAGGTTTCTCTTCCGTATTCTCAGTTGTAGATGTTTCGGTTGTGCTCACGATGCTCCAAACTATCGGCTTATCACAAAAGTAGCGACTATCGATACAAGTTGTTTTGTTTTTTTTAAATGTTTTTAAAAGTTGGCCTTACGGATACACCGTGCCGTTTAAGGTATTTTTTGACATCGGCGATACTAAGTTCTCCGAAGTGAAAAACACTTGCAGCTAAGAGAGCATCAGCAGAGCCTTGTATAACACCGGCGAGAAAATCTTCGAGTTTCCCTACCCCACCGCTTGCGATGATCGGAATATTCGTTGCGCTAGATACGACCTCAAGCAGTTGACAGTCGAATCCATCTTTTGTGCCGTCTCTATCCATGGATGTAAGAAGGATCTCGCCTGCTCCAAGGCTTTGGCCCTCCAGAGCCCATTCGACCACGTCAAGCTCGGTGGGGGTCCTACCACCATTGACATAGACCTGATAACCACTCTTTGCTCGTATATTTT
The DNA here is from genome assembly GCA_913031515.1 of uncultured Acidimicrobiaceae bacterium. Taxonomy (GTDB): domain Bacteria; phylum Actinomycetota; class Acidimicrobiia; order Acidimicrobiales; family UBA8592; genus UBA8592. The sequence goes on from CAJWET010000027.1 coordinate 6,523, forward strand.
CATCTTCAATGTTTCTCCGCGCATCAATTGCTAGAACGACACATTGGTTACCGAATTCTGAAGCAATTTCTGAAATAAGTTTCGGCCGCTTTACTGCAGCAGTATTCAGAGATACTTTTTCTGCTCCTTCGCGGAGAAGCTTCCTAGCATCGGCCACAGTCCTTACACCTCCTCCGATAGTAAAAGGAATAAAGACTTCTTCAGCGCAACGCCGAACTAGGTCGTAGACTGTATCCCGGTTATCTGAAGAGGCCGTTATATCTAGGAAAACGAGTTCATCGGCACCTTCAAGGTCATACCGAGCTGCAAGCTCGACAGGGTCACCTGCATCAACAAGATTAACGAAATTTGTTCCCTTCACCACACGCCCCTCAGAAACATCAAGGCAGGGGATGATTCTGATGCTCTTCATGATTCTTCCTTATTCAATTGCATTGTTTCGCAAATATTGAGAGCTGATGTTAGGTCAATTTTTTTTTCATACAGAGATTTACCAACGATCACTCCCCCAAGACTTCGGTTGTTCGCCTTTAGTTGTACAAGGGTTTCAAGATCTTGGAGGGAGCCCACACCTCCCGAAGCGATGACCTCAAGTGTCGTTGAATTGAGGACTTCCTCCAGCCCAAGAGTGTCTGGGCCTAGGAGGGTTCCATCGCGCTCAATTTCTGTGACTACAACCGCATCAACACCCGACTCTTCAAATTGGATGGCCATGTCAGCAACTTTAAGCCCAGTATCCTGTTTCCAGCCTCGAGTCGCTACAAGTCCCTTTCTTCCATCTAGACCTACAGCTATCCGGTGTCCGAGGCGCGTCAGGTCTTCAACAATTCTCGGATTTTCAACAGCAACCGTTCCAACAACGACGCGCTCTACTCCGCTGTCAAACAGTGCCTTGGCTGAATCGACACTCCTAATTCCTCCACCCGTTTGGACCGGGATGGATACCGCTTCAGCTATATGGGCGACAACTTCCTTGTTCTCTGGATTCCCAGTCCTTGCCGCATCGAGGTCAACAACGTGTATCCATTGCGCTCCATCGGAAGCAAATTGTAACGCTTGGGACACTGGGTCGTCGTTGTAGATTGTTTCTAGGTCGTAGTCGCCTTGATGTAGGCGAACACATTTTCCATTTACAATATCGATAGCTGGATAAACCACAAAGTGCATTAACGCCCCTTACAAGCCGCTACAAAATTTTGAAGGAAGTCTCTTCCGGCATCACTAGATTTTTCTGGGTGGAACTGTGTGGCAAAAATATTGTCCAACTGGACTGCGGCAACGACATCGCCTCCGTAGCTACAGGTTGCTACCACTATCTCGTTATTTGTTGAGAGGTCAGCAGCATACGAGTGAACAAAATAGAGCCACTCTCCATCAAGCCCTTCAAGCATGGGTGTAGGTTGACGGACATGTATAGAATTCCATTGCATTTGTGGACGCTTAACACCTTCTGGAAGAATTCGGATTTCCCCTGGAAGGACTCCCAATCCTTGATGATTCGGAGATTCTTCAGATTTTTCAAAAAGTAGCTGCATTCCTATGCAAATCCCTAGAAATGGGCGGCCAGTTTCGATGGCGTCCAAAGCAATTCGATCAATACCTGTCTTCCGCAGTGCTTCAATACATTTTCCAAAATTTCCCACACCGGGCAACACGACTCCGTTTGCGGAGTGGATCACTTCAGCATCGGAAGTAAGAACTGCGTCAGCTCCCGCTCGCTCTAACGCTTTTTGCGCCGACCTTAAATTCCCGATGCCGTAATCGAGCACCGCTATTGTCGGCATACCTACAGAACGCCCTTGGTTGACGGTATTTGATTGCCACGAATTCGAACTGCATCAGACAAGGCACGGGCCATGCTTTTAAACAACGACTCAATGATATGATGCGTGTTTTTTCCTCTGACCAAAACTTGATGAACAGTTACGTCCGAAGAACTTACAAAAGCACGCCAGAATTCTTCAACTAGCTGAGGGTCGAAGGGCGGATCGCTAAGAATCTTTTGGCCTGGTGGGTCAATCTCATAATACAAAAACGGTCTTCCAGATAGATCTAAGGCAACATCAACAAGGGCTTCATCGAGAGGGCAAGAAGCAGTTGCAAATCTCTGGACTCCTGCTTTATCCCCTATCGCCTGTTTGAAACATTCGCCAATCGCTATTCCAACATCTTCCACTGTGTGATGGGCATCAATCTCAAGGTCACCTTCGGCTTTGACAGAAAGGTCGAATCCACTATGCCTACCTAACTGGTCAAGCATGTGGTCAAAGAAGGGTATCCCAGTCGAAATATCGGTTACCCCATTACCATCGACAGCCAAAGAAACATTAATTTCTGTCTCTTTAGTGGTTCGTGAATATATCGCTGTTCGTTGTTCCATTACCCCAGTATTGCTTCCAGATGCGCAAGAAACGAGTCATTTTCTTCTGGAGTTCCAATTGTGACCCGTAAACACCCTTCAAGTTTTGGCCATGATGAACAATTCCGAACCAATATCGACCTGTCGAGCAGGGCTTCCCACAAGTCTTCTCCAGTTTTTTGAGCATTATCTACCGAGCGAAAAAGTATAAAATTAGCTCCACTCGGCCACTGTTGGACCGGAAGTTCAAGAAGCTTCTTTGCCATTCTCTGCCGTTCCTGAACAAGAAGTTCTACCCGAGAACGCATGTCAGAAATGTGCCGTAAGGCAAGAGATCCAGCTACTTGTTTGACCGAATCAAGGTGATATGGGAGAACAACGGTTCTTACATTTTCTACAACTACTTGTGGTGCGATCATGTAGCCGAGTCGTATACCAGCCATGCTCCAAGTTTTCGAGAAAGTCTTAGTTACCGCTATTTGGGAACCTTCACGGACTAAATCGACAGCTGACCAATCAGAGAATTCGCCGTAAGCTTCGTCAACGATCAGAAGAGTTCCCACTGCAGCACATTGCGTGGCGGCAGATTCTACAAACTCTCTCGAGGCAACTGTCCCTGTAGGGTTGTTCGGCGAACACAGGAAAAGTACGTTGGGGCGCTTTTCGAGAACCTTCTGAAGAGTTTGGCTCTCTATCGCAAAATCTTCGTTACATTCTCCAACGATAACTTCAGTTCCGGTTATCGCCGAGATGTGGGAATGGAGGGCATAAGTGGGCTCAAAGACTGACGCTTTCCTCCCAAACCCTCCATACGTGAGTAGTAAACTCTGAATGACTTCGTTAGATCCGTTTGCTGCGAAGACCATGTTGGGGTCTACCCCATGGAATTCTGCAATGTCATTACATAGCTGATTTGTCAAACGGTCTGGATACCGGTTCCATTCAACCTTCTTGATCTCTTCGCTGAGATCCTCTACCCATTGTTGGGGAGGCGGGATAGGGCTTTCATTAGTGTTTAGACGTATCTGAACATCAACCTGTGGGGAGTGGTAGCCCTCTAATAGGGAAAGGTCATCTCTGATTCTTGGCGATTGCATTATTTTTCCTCCAAACGGATTCTGATGGAATCAGCATGACCGCTGAGGCCTTCGGCTTCCGCAATCTCCACCACACTTTGGCCGATATTCGCTAGAGCTGAATCGTCCAAAGCAATAATATGCATATCTTTGCAGAAATCATCGACAGTAAGGGCCCCAGCAAAGCGTGCGCTTCCATGGGTCGGGAGAACATGTGACGGGCCGGCAACGTAATCACCCACTGACGCAGGCGACATATTACCTAAGAACACTGCGCCGGCATTCTGGAGTGAATCCAGTAGGCGTCTCGGCTCAGACACCATCAGTTGTAAATGTTCAGGAGCTACGAGATTTACCACTTGCATAGCCTGATCTGGCCCCTCTACTAGCACGGCGTATCCTCCAGTAGCAAAGGTCGCAGTAATTATTTCTTTGCGGTCTGATACTGAGACCATAGCTTCCAATTCTGACAAGATGGCATCAATAGTTTCCTGTTCCCAACTAATAAGCCATGAGAGTCCGTCCGGCCCATGCTCAGCTTGGACGATAAGGTCTATCGCCGCATGTCGCGCCGAAGCGCTTTCGTCAGCTATCACAACAACTTCCGAAGGTCCAGCAAATGACGATGCCACCCCAACATCGCCGGCAACCTGCCTTTGAGCAGTTGCAACATAAATATTCCCTGGCCCCACTATCACATCAACAGGGAGAATCGTCTCCGTTCCGTAAGCCATAGCCGCAATAGCTTGCGCACCACCAACGGCATAAACTGACGTCACTCCCGCTATTCGCGCCGCTGCAAGTGTGGCACTATTGACAGTTCCAGAAACATCTGGTGGGACACACACTATGACCTCTTCAACGCCTGCAACTCTGGCAGGAATAGCCGTCATCAGGAGGGTAGATGGGTAAGCTGCTCGTCCTCCCGGCACGTAGCACCCTGCTCGCATAACTGGCTGTTTTTTAGATTCTATGGTGATTCCACCGTCATGAGTGATTTCTGGGCTCCTAGTCTGGGTTTGGTGGAAATTACGTATACGTGATGCGGCAACCTCAAGAGCTTCCCTAAGTTCGCTTGGAATGGATTCCCACGCCAGTTCGATTTCTGATTCAGGAACAAGTAGAGACTTTGGGGCTCCGCCATCAAACTTTTCCGCATACTGGACTAATGCGCTATCTCCAGCGGATCTAACCTTTGCTATGATCTCTGAAACAACTTGATCTGGCTCCGCTGCATCAACAGATGGTCGCGGCAACAACCTGGGAAGTTCCTCTTTCTCAGCTCTAGAGAGGTCGAGTTTATTTAACATACCCTCTACGGTATACGCGGGAAAGACTACTTTGGGAGCACTTTTCCGCTAAGAAAGAGATTATGGAAAATGACAACGACAAACGAGATCAGGGTTTAGCAGAAATCTCCTCTGCAGGTTTTCAAATAGATGAACTCATATCCCGAATCGTAGCCGTCGCCAAGGAGATGGAAGCCTCTGATTTCGAAAGCTGTGCACACGAGCTTTATGAAGTAGAAAGGGCTCTGATTTCAGCGAATCGAAGGCTACGGAGAGCAGCAGCAGACCTCAGAACGTAAATGCACTGGGACAAAAGTAGCTGAGGATGCAATCATCACAACTTGGTTTTCGAGCAAAGCAGACACGCCTTCCGTGAAGGATTACCCGTAAGCTGAATTCCCCACGTTCTTCAGCCGGCAGCATCGGATTGAGAGCGGATTCGATCTTCACAGGGTCGGTTTCATCGGTGATCCTTAAGCGTCTCGATAACCGGCCCACATGGGTATCTACAGGGAGCCCTGGGAGCCCTAGAGCTACACTGCGAACCACATTTGCAGTTTTCCTACCTACTCCGGGCAATGAAACGAGGTCGCTCATTGACTCCGGAACCTGACTGTCAAAATGTTCCACCACTCGTTGTGCCATACCCACAAGATTTTTGGCCTTCCCGCGAAAGAGACCAATACTGCTTATGAAACTTTCAACTTCTTCTATATTTGCTACAGAAAGTGTTTCTGGGTCCGGAAAACGTTTAAATAAATTTGGCGTCGCCTTGTTGACAGACACATCTGTTGCCTGCGCCGAAAGAATTGTCGCTGCGAGCAGTTCGAAGGAATTCCTGTGTTCCAATTCACATTCAGCATCGGGATACTCTACTTTTAATTCTTCATGTGTTCGCTTACAACGGCCACTCGCTGTTCTTGGTCTTGCCATATTGTCAACATACAACAGGTATCCGCCGATAGTTTGGAGATATGGCAATTGTTATTTCCCCTAGCGCACCAAAGCAATTCGCTCTCTCCATCACTGTTACCGAAGACCATGAACGCGAATCCCTAGTGCAAGAACTTAGCGCCCTACTTAGCACCCCGGATTTTTTGAATATTGAAGAAGGGGAAGAGATCCAACTGTGGATAGAGGGTACCCAAGCGTCCGATACTGACCTAATCGAATCGATCGGTTTTGTCCCGTACCGAGACCTGATACAACTTCGCTGCTCCTTACCTGTTAAACAGCCAACAATCCAGACGCGAAGCTTTGTAGCCGGGGTCGATGATGATGCCTTTCTTTCGATCAATCATAGGGCCTTTGCTTGGCACCCTGAACAAGGTGATTTGGACAAAGCAGGTTTCGCAAAATTACAGCAGGAGACATGGTTTGATTCAGATGGGTTCCTCCTTTACGAGGTTGATAATCAACTTGCAGGTTTTTGCTGGACCAAAATCCACCTAGACCATTCACCTGCTCTTGGTGAGATCTATGCCATCGCCATTGACCCTAATTTTCATGGGCGGGGACTGGGTAAACAAATGACTGAAGCAGGTCTTAACTATCTATCTTCCGAAGGCATGAAGACAGGAATGCTTTATGTCGAATCCGATAACGCTCCTGCACTTCATATCTACAAAAAAATAGGTTTCTCCCATTTCCTTACTAATCGCGCTTTTCGATACCGTGTTTAGAAGTTCTAAAGGGAAGATACCGTTCAAACCCTATAAGACCTATCAGAATGGCGACTACACGCATGGACCTTGATCAGAATCAGCTTCCAGAAGGAGAAGAGAAATCTCGGGCAGTTCGCGAAATGTTTGACCGGATCGCCCCACGGTACGATTTAGTAAACAGAATTATGACTTTTCGCCTTGACGTGCGTTGGCGAAAAAAAACAGTCCGAGCTCTTTCGCTTCCCTCTGGAGCAACAGTCATTGATCTTGCATGTGGAACAGGAGACTTCTGCGTCGAATTGGAAAAAGCAGGAATGATCTCACTAGGTTTCGATTTCTCCTTTGGAATGCTTCAGGCCTCACGATCCTTTTCACCTCTGACCCAAGCTGATGTCTTACAATTACCTATTAAGGCCAACTCAATTGACGGCGTGACATGCGGCTTCGCTTTACGAAATCTAACTGAACTACCGGTCTTCTTTGAAGAAGTTGCACGAGTACTCAAGCCAGGTGGAAGAATCGGGTTTTTGGACGTTGCTGAACCCGAAAATCGCCTTTTGAATTGGGGTCATCATCTATATTTCGATCGAATCGTTCCGAAAGTCGGCGCTTTATTTTCTGATAAGTCTGCTTATTCATACTTGCCTAGGTCCTTCTCCTACTTGCCGCCGTATCCGGAGATTATTAACATGATTGACCAGGCAGGATTCGGACAAGTACAACGAAAGCTTTTCGCTCCGGGCTCGGCCCAATTATTTTCTGGGGAAAAGATCTAGGTAGAAATGATGAATTCAGGACTACACCACATCGCTTTGAATGTAACTGACGTAAAAGCTGCAACGGAATTCTATTCTAAGTACTTTGCTTTGATAGAGATCCCCAAACCCAATACCAGGTCAGGAGCTTGGCTTCAAGCAACTGATGGCAGGCAAATTCATCTTCGAGAGGGAGAAGTCCCCGAAGACAATGGCCAGCATCTAGCTTTTCTAGTAGAGGACATTAGTGAAGTGTGGAAAGCCCTTACCGATGCTGGAATAGCTGTAACGCCCCCTAAGGCTATTGGTTCTGCACTGCAATCTTTTCTTCATGATCCTGCAGGGAATCGTCTTGAAATCCATCAATTAGGTTGACTCAAAGACCAATACCCAACCCTAGTGAAAGCAAGAGGCCCGCTAATAAATGCAGCTTTGCTGTGTTTTCTAGAACCTTAATGAGGTCTGCAGAGTTTGCTTTAGAACAAACGTCATAAGTCAATTTAACACTTAGGGGAAGTGTGACTAAGGCTATCAGCGCCAGAAATGTATACAAGAAAGCTATCAATACGTAGGCCCCTGCAGCCCCCAAGAGCAAAAAAACAAAAAAGGAGCAAACTATGTCTGCAATAGGTCTGGAACCATCCCACCACAATCACTTAAAGGCTCTTGAGAATCGGCACGCTGCTCTTGAGGAGCGTATCAGGGATGAAGAAAAAAGGCCGCTGCCCAGTGATTTTGTTTTAAAAAGGCTGAATACATTATCAGAAGTATCTGTTAAAGTCACGGTAATTGTATCAGCATTACCTGAATCTTCAGATACGATGATCGATTTAACGACAGCGGTTGTTGCTGTAGGTACAGTGTACAAT
>CAJWET010000028.1 GCA_913031515.1 uncultured Acidimicrobiaceae bacterium
GACCAAAGAGAATCGCTGCTGTCGGGAAGGGATCCTGAACGAGTCTCACAACTCCGAACGCTCCTTCGTTACAACGAAGATACGGCGGGTGGGATAATGAATCCTGAAGCGATAGTCCTAACCCCTGATGCGACCGTTGCAGAAGCCATCGCTCGCCTCAGAGACACTGACCTCCCCCCAGCAATTTCTGTCAGATTGTTTATAACGGAAGCACCCACTCAAGCGCCAACTGGTCGGTACCTTGGGAGTGTTACGCTCCCCCGCTTACTTCAGGAGCCTCCCGCTCACAAAGTCGGTGACTGCATCAATAGAGAAGATCCAACCTTACAACCTTCCGCCAACGAAAACGAAGTAGCAAGCCTTCTAGCACGGTATGACCTTCTTGCGGTTGCCGTAGTTGACCCTCTTGAAAGACTCGTAGGAGTTATCACCGTCGACGATGTAATCATACGTTTAATCGAAAGGTTAACCCCATGAAGGTTCGTGACAATGCGTTAACCACACCGGGAAAAAGTAGCGGCTCTACCGCAAGTCAGGATAAAGATTTTGCCGGAATGTTGTCCGAGAGGATAGCTCTGGGGCTAGGCACAGGCAGATACCTTGCTATACAAACACTCGTAGTTATTGCATGGATCACGGTCAATGCAGTTGCGGGTGCAAATGGGTTATGGGATGAATACCCATTTATTCTTCTGAACTTACTCTTCAGTATCCAAGCAGCGTATGCAGCTCCACTAATTCTTTTGGCGCAAACTCGTCAAGAAGCACGGGACCGGGCACTAGCCGAAAGAGACCGCGAGGTTAACGATAGGATTCTCTCAGATAGTGGCTTCCTGACTCGTGAATTGGCTGCCATTCATTTAAAACTTGAGAACATCGCTACAACAACGGATGTTGAGAATCTAGTCAGAGACTTACAAAACCTAGCCGTAGAAGACGACCAGAATACCTAAACGCAAAATTTTTATCATCTGAGAAACATATAATTTCGCACTTTATTATTTCTTCGATAGCCTGATTTTAGAACAGGAGGCCATATGGCTGAAATCCCACGGATCATCTCCGTTGATGACCATGTTGTAGAACCGCCAAACTTATGGGCTGATCGCCTCCCAAAAAAATATATAGATACCGGACCCCGAGTCGAAAGAGATTCAGCGATTTTCAATTTTGAAGGGGGTGTATTCTCATATGAAAAAGGCGTCAAAGGCGGCGCAGAATGCGACTGGTGGCTCTACGACGACCTCGTTTACCCTTTCCCAAAACTTTCCGCTGCTGTTGGGTTTGAAGACCTTGATGTAACTCCTGTGACTTTCGATCAGATTAGGCCTGGGTGCTGGAAACAAAAAGAACGCCTAGAAGATATGGACGCTAACCATGTTGAGGTATCTGTTTGCTTTCCAAATGTCCTCCCACGTTTCTGCGGACAATCCTTTCTAGAACGAGAAGACAAAGATCTAGCTTTACTCTGCGTAAAAGCCTATAACGATTGGATGATCGATGAATGGTGCGGAGGAGAAGGAAGAGGAAGATTAATCCCAATGACCCTTGTCCCGCTATGGGATCCCATCCTTGCTGCAGAAGAGATTCGGCGATGCGCCGACAAAGGAAGCCACGCTATCGCATTCACCGAGAATCCATATCCATTGGGCCTCCCCTCTATCCATTCACCAGACAGACATTGGGACCCCGTATTCCAAGCCTGTCAAGAAACAGAGACCATACTGAATATGCATATAGGCTCAAGTTCAAAAATGCCTGCGACTTCTCCGGATGCACCGTTTGCTGTCAGTTCGACGATTACTTTCTCGAATGCAATGGGATCCTTTTGTGACTACATCCTTTCAGGTGTTTTCGAACGTTTCCCCCAGCTCACAATTGCCTACGCTGAGGGGCAGGTCGGTTGGATGCCATATGTTATCGAACGCATGGACAAGCTATGGGAAGAACGGTCAAATAGCGCTGATTTTGGTGTACAGCTTCTGAATCCTCCATCAACATATATACAAGACCATATCTATGGATGTATTTTTGATGACCAAGTTGGGCTTCAGAATCGGGATCTGATAGGCATGGACCAGATCTGTTTCGAAGTTGATTATCCCCATGCAGACTCAACTTTCCCAAACACGAAAAAAGTCGCAACTCAAATCACTGAAGCTGCAGGACTTAACGATGAAGAAACATACAAGTTGATGCGTGGCAATGCCATCAAAGGGTGGGGCCTGCACAGATTCGGTATAACCAAATAGCAAATACTTGCATATTGCCATTTACACAGAATGATAATTACACCACTTCGAAGAAAAACACGAGCTATAAGTTTGTCCTCGGTAGGGGGAGTGCTTTCTGACGGTATCGCCGCGATTAATTCGACTGTCGAACCCCGCGCACAGTTTTGGGATAAATGGAACAACCAGACCCTGACTAAAGAAGGGCCCCTATGGGTCGCACTGGGAGACTCCGTTACGCAGGGAATTGGGTCTTCAACCCCTGCTACGAGCTACGTCTCAATCATTCTTCGCAGATTAACGCAGCGAAGCGGCTTGCAATGGAGAGTGATAAATTTGTCAATGAGCGGAGGACGATTCGCTGATGTAACGAATCACCAATTACCGACGATGAGAGATAATGAGCTTAAACCTGATCTGGTGACTTCAATCATTGGAAGTAACGACGTAATGTGGAGACGGCATTCAGGAAAGATCCACAGAGACGCTCAAGAAATGCTAAACGACCTTCCGGCCGAGTCTTTCTTAAGTAAAGTATCGCGATCGAAGAAAAAGGGGCGACGCACAGTAATCAACGACGCCTTTGCCGAAGCAGCCAAGAATAGCCATATCAAACTATTTAATGCGTGGAATTGGCCATCGGGGGAAGGAATGTGGGCTGAGGATCGTTTCCACCCTAATGACCATGCCTACAGGCTCATTGCAAACAACCTTTGGCTTGCTTTACTTGAAAACGACAACTTCAGATTAAAATGGTTCGCTAACAATCAGAACTATAGGTAGATTCACTTTAATTTTCATCGGCCCGCGGTGGTTGCCGTAACTGTTTAAGGTGCCCACGGCGTTTCTTCGAACTGAGACGACGGGCCTTTGCTGACCGACTCGGCCTAGTCGCTACACGCTTCTTGGGAGAACGCAACGAAGAAGCAACTCTGGCTTGAAGGCGGCCCTTAGCGATTTCTCTGTTTCTTGTCTGGGACCGCGTCTCATCCACAACAACACGAATGACGGTACCAAATTTTTGAATTACCTTTTCTTGTTCCGTTTTGTCAAGAATCTTTGATTCGGTCACAACCCAAATTAATTCAACCCGCGTATTTGACCTATTCGCATGCTGGCCGCCTGGACCTCCTGATGGAGTGAACCGCGCTTTCAATTCAGATTCAGGGATAATCAATTTGTTAGGACCATTAGTACCCACACCTCAAGAGTATGTTGTAGTCGGGATATATGCTGCAATTAAAGAAATATCAAAATCAGTTTCCGGCTCTTAACGCACTATTTCCCCTATATTTACTTCGGGTCTTCATCATCGCTGCCTGAGAGCGATAATGTCTCCCTATGCGAATTCTCGTAACAAATGATGACGGCATCGATTCCACCGGCCTACACATCCTTGCTCGCTCTTTGACCTCCTTTGGGGAAGTTATTGTTGGAGCTCCAGACTCTGAGTATTCAGGGGCATCTTCTAGCTTCGGACCTCTGCATCTAATACGACCAGAAATGCAGATGGCGCACATAGAAGGAATCGATCAGTCATGGGCTGTAACTGGCCCGCCTGCTCTTTGTGTGATGTTTGCAAGACTCGGGGCGTTTGGACCGCCCTTCGATCTTGTAGTGTCGGGGATAAACCCCGGCGCAAACGTAGGAAGATCTGTATACCATTCGGGGACTATAGGAGCAGCTTTGACAGCCCGTAATGGAGGAATCACTGGAGTAGCAGTGAGTCAAGCGGTCGATGAAGGAGGCTACCTAGGACAAGGGCTTGAAGTAATGCTCAAGAACCAGAAATGGCATACAGCAGCTGAAGTAGCGGCGCTTGCTGTCTCTCGCCTTATCTCCGATCCGCTACCGGAGCCAAGAGTACTGAATATAAACGTTCCGAATTTGGAAATGGAAGAGATCAAGGGGTGGGTTGACACAGAAGTAGGGACTGACCTTATCCGGTCCATGTCCGGAATCTCTGTAGAACCTAAGTTGGGCCATGAAGGCGCCTACCACCTTAAGATGAGCTGGGGGGATAGGCTCCCAGACCCACCAGTCGGAACCGACGTAGGAGCGGTGTCTAGGGGTTATGTCTCACTCTCGTGGTTAAGCAAACTCCATAGAGAACAGCCCCCCTTAGAGAGCTCGATCGAAGAGACGTTTGACGAAATATTTCCATCATGATCTTTCCTAAGGACTAAAAGCCTGAAATATAGACCCTCTCCGTATGGAGTGCTAATTTCACTTCACTAGAGAAAATAGAAGGAAAAGTATGAATATCGCAGTTATGTACCAGTCTCTTCGGGGAGGAACAAGACGAGCGGCTAATGAAATAGCAAAGAGTTTTCAAGCCTTAGGAGCGGCCGTCGGGACATACCCAGTTACAAATATTGATGCACAATTTGTTTTGAATGCAGATTTGTTGGTTATTGGGACATGGACTGATGGCCTTTTTGGACTCGGGGCGAAGCCGGCTCAAATAGGGAAGTTGAACACCCTTCCAGATATTTCCCAGAAGAAAACATCGATATTTGTAACGTATGAAATCAGTCCTTCAAAATCGCTACAGCAATTTGAAGAATGGGCTATCGATCGAGGAGTTAACCTAGTCCATCAACAGAGCTTTAAGGTCCGAGGCCCGTTCCGAAAAGACATCTCGGAAGAGATCGAAGACTTCACCAGAAAATCAATTGAGGCGATCACGTCCACGAATGCTTGATTGAGTTCAAAGAGGAATAAATCTTAAAGTAACGTGACGAGAAGCAAAGCCCCTTCTAGTCTCAATTTATGGAGAATCCTACAAAGAAAGCTAGGGATCTAGGGCCGAATGACTTCATCTGGGATTACTTCTCAAGAAGCCCTGATGATTCTATGGCTGACAGAGTCTATGCGGCTAGCAAAACAGGCTATGACGCAATAGGAATATATCTCGGGGCATGGGCATCCATGCAGAAAAATCCTAATGAACTTGAGAAGTTTGACCAAGCACTCAATGAAACCGGTATCCCTGTTGCCAATATCGAGACACTTCGAGGTTGGGCTTCGCCGAATAGACCAGACTCAAATTGCCTCAATATGGAAGCAGCTGTGTGGAGTATCGCTGACAAGTACCAGTCTCGCTATGTTCAAGTGATCGGTGATTACTCTGGCACTATAGAAGAGGCTGCTGAAGGGTTTGGCAGCCTGTGCGATAGGGCTGGGGAACATGGACTTCTTGTAGGACTGGAAGCTGTGCCGGAAATGACAAATATCGACACACTTGGTTTAGCTTACGAAATTGTCGATCGAGCAAACCGAATTAACGGAGGGCTATGTTTCGATAGTTGGCACCTCCCCCGCTCAACCAACAATGTGGACGACCTACTTGAAATCCCCGGCGAACGAATCCTCTCAACCCAATGGAATGATGGATCCCTTAAAAAAGTTTTCGATGATTACTATACAGATACGTTGAGTACACGAGTCCCACCTGGTGAGGGCGAATTCTCTTTGATTGAAATGATTTCAGCTATTCGGTCAAGTGGTTCATTAGCACCAATAGGACTCGAAGTCCCTTCTGAAGAACTCTGGCAATCACCAATCACAGACGCTGCTGCAGCGAGTATCAACGGGATGAAATCACTTCTAAGAACACCCCAATAACCGATCCCTCTTCCATTAGCACTGTCGAGATTAGAAGGATACTGTCTTAACTATAGGATTGTTGGAGGGGAAGATGCCCAAACTATTGAATGAGATAGTCGCCAAACATGGTGAGGAAATAGCCGTAGCTGATGAGTTCGGGAGGACAACCTGGTCAGAGCTGGATCTACGGACACGACGTTTAATTAACGCACTGAGAGAGGCATCCATCGGCCCAGGCGACACAATAGCGATGATGATGGGAAACCGACGAGAATGTTTTGAAATATTTCAAGCTGCCGCTCACCTCGGGGTGACATACGTTCCAGTGAACTGGCATTGGGTTGCCGATGAGTTAGCATACGTGCTCGATGACGCAGATGCTAAAGCTCTTCTGGTAGGCCACAGATTCATTGACATAGCTGAAGAGGCCTTAAAGGATAAGCGATCTGAGAATATCCAACTTTCACTAACCGTGGGGGACCCTTCAACGAGCCAAGTAAGTGATTACGAGGAGTTCCTAGCTAGCGCCGCGACTTTAGACCTCCCTGACGACCAACAAGTGCTAGGCGGGCCTATGTTCTATACATCTGGGACGACGGGTCGGCCTAAAGGGGTCAGAGGAGCATTATCTGGAGGAGAAGATGTACCGACTGAAGTGATGCAACTAATCGGGGCGAGTATGGGAAACTACGTTCCACAGGGGGGGCGCTCTCTGCTAGTGGGGCCCGTTTATCACTCAGCACAATGGGCTTTCACCTTCATGCCAATGATTTATGGATCTTCCGTCATTATGCGCCACAAATTTGATGCATCGGAAACGGTCCAGCTGATTGATGAAGAACGGATCACGAACATCCACCTAGTCCCCACCCAATTCAAAAGAATGCTAGACATTGAATCCAGTATCAAAGAAAGCTTCACTGGTGAAACGCTGCAAGCCGTATGGCATGGAGCAGCTCCATGCCCTCCGCCGTGGAAAAAAGCAATGTTGGATTGGTTCGGGCCAAAAGTCCATGAGTACTACGGATCAACGGAAGGAGCCTTTATTTCCAATATTCTCGCAGAGGACTGGACTAGAAAAGGAGGATCGGTAGGGAAACCCGTTGAAACCATCGAAGTGATCATTATCGATGAGAACGGTGAGCGTATAGAACAGCCGAACGAACCAGGCGTCCTCTACTTTAGAAATCTCATGGGTATGGGCTTCGAGTACCATAAAGCGCCTGAAAAGACTGCAGCCGCACACTTAGAGCCCGGCGTTTTCACAACTGGAGATATCGGGTATCTCGATGAAGAAGGCTACCTTTGGCTTTCTGACCGGAAAATCGACATGATTATCTCTGGAGGTGTGAATATCTATCCAGCTGAAATTGAAGCAGTACTTGCTGAACATGTAGGAGTCGCTGACGTCTCAGTTATTGGTGTACCGAACGAAGAATACGGAGAGGAAGTAAAAGCCGTGGTCGAATGCTCAGATGGGTATGAAGGGAACACCGATTTTTCGAAAGAACTCCGACAGCTATGTACAGAAAAATTAGCTGGCTATAAACGACCGAAATCAATTGATTTCGTCGGAGAACTCCCAAGAACAGGTACGGGGAAAATTCTGAAACGGAAACTCCGCGAACCTTACTGGGAAGGGTTCGAACGAAGTATTTGAGTGTCAGTAGCCGCTATGGACAACAGCCACCAACACCACATTCCTTCAAGCTTCGCTAATGAAACAACAACGGGGGTCGGCCCAAAAGGGCAGCTTGCCCATACGGAACTTATTTCACACACGGGCCGCCTTGAACAAAAACTGTGGGAAGTGTCTGACGGAGTCTGGTCCCTAGTAGGGAACGGATTGTCGAATCAGACTTTCGTCCGAGGCCCGAAGGGAATAATTGCTATAGACACAGGCGAATGCTGTGAAGAAATGGCAGCTGCCTTGGAACTACTGCGCGAAAAAACTACAGAACCAATTGCTGCAGTCATCTATACCCATTTCCATTACGTTGACGGAACAAAGGCAATATTTGAAACAGATAAAAACTCTTCTATCCCGATCTGGGGACATGAACGAATTCTACAGAATCGACGGAATTATGGGATGGAAATCAGCACTGCTGCTGGCAGGGGCCTTATGTACCAGTTTGGAATGGCACTACCTAAGGATGGGCCAGACAGCGTAGTTAACGCTGGGCTTGGCCTCGCCTACCGAAACCAAGCACATGCCCCATATACTTCTGGATTTATTCACCCTACGAACACGTTCTCACAGCCGACTAAAATTAAATTAGCTGGCCTCCATGTGGAACTGACACCTGCTCCTTCAGATGCAAATGACTCCGTCACGATCTGGTTTCCAGAATTAAGCTTGTGTGTCAACAATCTTGTGTGGCCATCTTTCTTTAATATTTTTGCTATCAGAGGGGAAGAATACCGAGACCCTCGAGTTCTTCTGGAGGGCCTTGACCACATTCTTGAATTAAAACCCTCTTACTTAGTTGGTACCCATGGTCCACCAATATTAGGAACAAAGACGATCAGCGATGAGGTGACAAACTACCGAGACAGTATCCAGTTTCTATGGGACCAATCAGTCCGCGGGATCAACCAAGGTCTTTCGAACGCTGAACTGACTACCTATGTTCAGCTCCCTGACCACTTTAAAAATTCATATTTGACATCGCAGCTCTACGGCGTCGCTGAACACCATGTTCGACAAATTTACTCAGGTTTAAGAGGATGGTTTGACGGAGATGAAGCAAACCTCTTTCCGTCTGAACCGGCCAGCCGCGTAGAGAAGCTCATAGAAGGGTTCGGTGGGATTGAGTGTGTCAGAGACCAAGCAAAGATAGCGATCGAAGACAACGACCTACGTTGGGCGATCGAACTCTGTTCTTGGCTTGTCCGCTCAAACAAGGTCACACGAGGAGACTCTGAGAAATCACCGACAGAAGATCAACTCCTCCTCGCACACTGCCTAAGGATGATCGGCCAGCGCACAACTTCCGCGAATGTTCGAAACTGGTGCCTTACTCGAGCGTTAGAGAGAGAAGGGTCTATAGACCTTAGCCGGCATCATATTCACCGATTTTCGGAACATGTAGTGATAAACAACCCACCATCTTCTTCGGTTCATGCGTTAAAAGTTCTACTCGTGCCTGAACTTGCTACCGGCTACAACATTAAAATGTGTTGGGAATTCTCTGACGGAGAAAGAACTGGGTTACATGTTCGGAATCAGGTTGCTGTTCCTTCAGACGGAGAGAATGCCGACATCACTATTACCTTGACTCTTCAAACGTGGGGAAAAATACTTGCACGAAAAATTAATATCTCTGAAGCACTTACATCTGGATTGCTTTTCTCGAATTCAGATACAAGCAAAGTGCTAGCATTCTTCGCAATGTTTGACCACACGAGTTTGAACCAATGACTGATCTACCCTACCCAACTCCGGAGTTCCAAGGGAAGATAGGAAGACTGGTAGAAGATTCAACCCCAGTACCTTTGGAAAAGTTCAAAGCTCCAAAGAAAGCTCCTAATGTTTTACTCATCATGCTTGATGATGTGGGATTCGGTAGCCCTACAACATTTGGTGGCCCTATCCCAATGCCCGCTGTCGAGCGAATAGCACGCGATGGTTTGCGGTTTAACCAGTTTCACACTACTGCCCTTTGTTCCCCAACTCGCGCCGCTTTACTCACTGGAAGAAACCATCATTCTGTCCACATGGGAGGAATTACAGAAATTGCTAATAGCTTCCCGGCATATGACAGTGCTATCCCTCCTGAAACAGCTTCCATAGCGAAAATCTTGAAAGAAAACGGCTATTCGACGAGCTGTTTCGGTAAATGGCATCTAACTCCTTCATGGGAACAAAGCCCGGCAGGCCCATTTGATCGGTGGCCAACTGGAATGGGTTTTGACCGATTCTATGGAATCCTTGGCGCTGAAGCATCCCAGTGGGAACCTGCGGCAATTGATCAAACGACACCCATCGAGCCACACATAGGGCGCGACCATTACCACCTATCTGAAGACCTCGCCGATCAGGCAATAAATTGGATGCAATTGCAGAAGGCTTCCGCCCCAGATAAACCGTTTTTTTGTTATTTCGCTCCTCCGGCTGTCCACGCTCCCCATCATGTTCCCGATGAATGGATTGAGAAATTTTCCGGAATGTTCGACAACGGATGGGATAACCTCCGAGAAGAAATCTACGCCCGGCAAATTGAACTTGGGATAATCCCATCCGAAACGCTACTAACGCCTCGACCCGATGAAATCCCTAGCTGGGATTCCTACCCTGACCGTTACAAACCTGTTGCCGCACGATTAATGGAAGTATTCGCTGCTTTTTTGGCTCATACCGACGCTCAGGTAAACCGCCTGCTCGATGCTCTCGATGAACTCGGCTGCGGTGATGACACTTTCGTCATCTACATAACGGGAGATAACGGCGCTTCGGGAGAAGGTACAATCAACGGGGCCTGGTCTGCCCCCTCATTTCAAAATGGCGTTCATGAGGACCCAGAATGGCTCCTTGACCACATTGACGATTTTGGAACACGGCGTTGCGAAAACCATTTCAACGTTGGGTGGGCTTGGGCCTTGGATGCTCCTTTTAAGTGGATGAAGCAGGTTGCTTCACATTTCGGTGGTACAAGAAACGCTATGGTCATGAGCTGGCCAGATGGTATTCAGCAAACTGGCGGGCTGCGAAACCAGTTCCACCATGTGATCGATATTGGACCGACGATTCTTCAAGCTGCGGGTATCGAATGGCCTGATCATGTTAACGGGATCAAGCAAACCCCCATCGACGGAATCCCGATGCAATATTCATTCGAAAACCCATCTGAGCCGAGCCGTCGTATCACACAGTATTTTGAAATTCTAGGCAACAGAGGTATTTACCATGACGGATGGATCGCTTCTTGCTTTCATGGACGTTTGCCATGGATCCGGCTCCAAGGTCTTGAATTTGATGGAGAACAGGAAATTTGGGAGCTATACAATATCGAGAACGACTTCTCTCAGAGTGTTGATTTGGCGGAATCAGAGCCTACAAAACTTCGGCGGTTGAAAGAACTCTTTGATACCGAAGCAAGGAAAAACGGAGTTTACCCTCTTCGTGATGCCGGTCTAATGCGACGAGGAGAGCTTCGTGTCCCTACTTCCTTAGAGGGACAAAACAAGATGCGTTATACGACCGCACATGTGCGGATGCCCGAAAGTTCAGTGGTTAATTTAAAGAATGCTAGCCACGAGATCTCGGCGAAAATCGTAATCCCCAGTGATGGGGCTTCAGGGGTAATCGTTTGTCAAGGCGGGAACATGTCCGGTTGGGCTTTGTATCTTGATGAAACAGGAAAAGTTACATACCACTACAACTGTTTTGGCCAATACTTAACAACTCTTTCGGCTAACACGAATCTTGAAGCTGGCACACATCTCATCCTTCTAAAATATGAGCATGACGGTGGATTTGGCGCAGGAGGAGAAGCTTTCTTGTCCGTTGATGGTGAGATTGTCGATTCAGCTCGTATCGATAGAACTGTTCCGCTGGTTTACTCAATAAGTGGGGAAACATTTGATGTGGGTATCGACACAGGAGCTCCGGTTGGGCCCTATGAGAACGGATTTCCTTTTACTGGAAAGATAATAGAAGTTGTGCTTGAGCGCATCGGTAGGCGCGACTCACAAACACGAAAAAAAATGGAAACGGGAATGCATGAAGCTGGACTCAGAACCCAATAAAATCCGTATTTAGAACAATTCAACAACAAGTGGCGCGTGGTCGCTTGGGCGTTCTGCACGCCGTGCCAGACGATCTACGGTAACTCCCTTAAGCTCTTGCAATACTTCTTCCGAACCCAAGGCTAGGTCAATACGCAAACCCTTATCGTCCTCCAATTTTGATCGGTAGTTCCACCATGTGTAGGACGGATCATCGCCATCCCATTCGCGTGCAAGATCAAAGAAGCCCAGAGCTAATAGCGCTTCGATCGCCGCCCTTTCTGGCGCACTAGCATGCGTTCGGTGTTTCCATCGGCGTGGATCATAAATGTCTGTATCAGCGGGAGCAACATTAAAATCTCCTACAACAACCGTTGGACCTTTCGATGCCTTGGAAGCAACCAATTCTCCTCGAAGACGTTCAAACCAAACTAATTTGAACAGGTAATGTGGGTCATCAAGCGTTCTCCCATTTGGTGCATAAATTGACCACACTCGGATCCCTCCGCATTCAGCAGAGATACTCCTCGCTTCATTGAAAGGCTCTTCTTGATAGCCGCTGAAGCCTCTACGTACCTTTCGTAAACCAACACGAGAAAGAATCGCAACGCCATTCCAATGACTTAGCCCATAATGAGCTACTTGGTATCCAATATCTTCAAACATTTCGAAAGGAAAATCAACATCTTTACATTTCGTTTCTTGAAGGCAACAAATCTCTGGTCGTTGATCAGCTAACCATGCAGCGACCAAACTAGCTCTCGCCCGAATAGAGTTCACATTCCATGTCGCGACCTGCACAGTGAGAACGTTATATCATTTAATGCACAAGATGCAGCCATGGCAGTTAGGTGGCATAATTAGATAGTCAGATTTTGAGGAGAAGCAATATGGGTGACCAGGTCCCTATAGAAGAAGGATTGTTTACTTGGCCTTCTGACGACCCAAAACTAATCGGGTCAGAATGCCAAGAATGTTCGGCTATCGTCTTCCCCGCACAATCAGGATGCCCACGATGTACGTCAGACAATACTCAAATGAAAGAGCTGGGCACTAGGGGGAACTTATGGACTTGGACAATTCAAGGCTTTCCTCCAAAGTCACCACCCTACGAAGGTGAAATAGACAATTTTGAACCATTCGGCGTTGGTTATGTAGAAATTCATGATGAAGTGAAAGTTGAGACTCGACTAACTGTCGCTGATAAAGAGGCTCTTGAAATAGGTATGGAGATGGAGTTAACTTTTGTTCCCCTCTTTACTGATGACGATGGAAACGAAGTAATCACATTCGCATTTGCCCCGGTAGCGGGCTAAAGATATGCAAGGAGAGAAAGATGAGTAAACCTGAAGTAGCAATCGTAGGTATCGGAATGCACCCGTTTGGAAGAACACCTGAGCGGACAGGACAGGAACAAGGTGTTTACGCTGTCCGAGAGGCTCTAAAAGATGCAGGAGTAGAATGGAAAGAGGTCCAATTCGCCTTTGGTGGAAGTCAAGCTGCTGGAGCTGCTGACACAATGGTTTCAAAATTAGGGCTAACTGGATTGCAGTTCATCAATGTGGCGAACGGCTGTGCCACGGGTGGTTCAGCCCTATTCTCCGCCTATAACACCATTGCCTCAGGCGCTTTCGACCTTGGAATTGCAATAGGTTACGATAAGCATGAGCGAGGTGCATTCAGGGTGAATACCCGTTCCCATGGACTCGGAGACTGGTATGGGAAACAGGGTCTTGCACTGACCACACAATTCTTCGGGATGAAGATAAACCGGTATATGGAGAAATACGACATAAGCCATAACACCCTTGCGAAAGTTTCGGCAAAAGCATTTCGTAATGCTGAACACAACCCGAATGCGTGGAGAAGACAACCTTTCAGCGAAGACCAAATTCTTGACTCAGACATGCTCAGTTATCCGCTAACAAAATTTATGTTCTGCTCTCCTGCGGAAGGAGGAGTAGCTCTTATCCTCGCCCGAGCAGATCAGGCCCATAAGTACACCGATACCCCTGTGTACCTCAATGCTGTAGTAGTTCGGAGTCGTCGATGGGGTTCATTCGAGGTAATGGCACCATGGATCGCGCTCGATGATGCTGCGGGGCCGACGGTGGATACATCCAAAGCTGCCTTTGAGATGGCCGGAATCGGGCCTGATGATATTGACGTCGCTCAATTGCAAGATACAGAGGCAGGCGCGGAAATCATGCACATGGCCGAAAATGGATTTTGCGAACATGGCGAGCAGGAGAGAATAATCCAACAAGGTGAAACGGAAATCGGTGGTCGGCTTCCCGTGAATACTGATGGAGGATGCCTAGCGAATGGAGAACCGGTCGGAGCTTCGGGTTTACGCCAAGTGTACGAAAATGTACTCCAACTTCGAGGTGGGGCAGGAAAACGTCAAGTTCCAAATGACCCCAGTGTTGCCTATACACACGTCTACGGTGCTCCTGGAATCAGTGGAGTAACGATACTCAGTAAATAGCCATTGTCTACAATCAGATCTATTCCCAAGTAACCCTGATTGTTCGGCGTCCCCAAAGAAACGGAGGGGCTACACGGTTCGTAGGTTCGACAAGACGTAGTTGATCGAAACGTTCCAACAAGGCTGACAAGGCTATTCGCCCTGTTTGTCTCGCAAGATGTGCTCCTAAACAAAAGTGGGAACCCCAGCCAAAAGAAAGATGGCGTTTAGTTTCGATCAATGGCCGATCAACCTTAAATTCATCAGGAGATTCAAAAACATCAGGATCTCGATTAGCCGACGCATACAAGACCATTACCTTTGAATTCTCTGGAATATCTACATCGTGATAAACGACCGGTTCATTGTTCGTCTTGCACAAACCTAGAACTGGGGGGTCAAAACGCAGACTTTCTTCAATAGAATTTGCCACT
>CAJWET010000029.1 GCA_913031515.1 uncultured Acidimicrobiaceae bacterium
TGGACAGATTCGGCATTGAAAGCATCCGAATCACAGGTGGCGAACCAACTGTTAGGGCGAACTTGAGCAAATTAATTGCGAAACTTGCGAAACTTGAAGTTGATTTGTCTTTAACGACAAATGGAGCATCCCTACCTTTAATTGCAAAGGATCTATATAACGCCGGGCTAGATCGGATCAACATTTCTCTAGATACTCTTGACCGTCAACGATTCAAATCGTTGACGAGGCGAGACAACCTTCAGCAAGTCCTTCAAGGCATTGAGATTGCGAAAGCGGTTGGGTTTGATCCCGTAAAAATCAACATGGTTGTCATGAAAGGAGTCAACGATGATGAAGTTTTGGACTTTGTTTCATTCGGCCGAAAAAATGGCGTTGTGGTTCGCTTCATTGAGTTCATGCCTTTAGATGCTGACGAGATTTGGGAGAAGTCAAAGGTGATGTCACAGGAGGAAATTCTTACTCTCATCTCCCCCCACTATGATCTAGAACCGATTTCTAGAGGAAGTTCCCCCGCGGCTCGATGGAAGTTTACCGATGGCTCAGGGGAGATAGGGATTATCGCTACTGTTTCGGAAGCGTTCTGTGATGCTTGTGATCGCATTCGCCTAACAGCGGATGGCAAATTCAGAAACTGTTTATTTGCAATAGAGGAGTTCGATGTTCGAGCTCTCCTTCGTGAAAATGACGGAGATGAAAAGATCATCGAGTTCTTTTCTCGGGCAGTTAAGCAGAAATGGGCAGGACATCAGATCGGGAAATCTGTCTTTATTCGCCCTAGCAAGTCCATGTCTCAGATTGGCGGTTAGCCTTGAGCGACAAATCTTTCTCGCACCTGGACTCCAAAGGTCAGGCCCACATGGTTGATATCAGTGACAAGCATGGCAGCGTCAGAACTGCTCGAGCCAGAGTTATGGTTTCCATGTCTGAAGAAACCGTCATTGCGTTAAAAAAGGGAGATGTCCCAAAGGGTGATGTATTCGCTGTAGCCA
The DNA here is from genome assembly GCA_913031515.1 of uncultured Acidimicrobiaceae bacterium. GTDB lineage: Bacteria > Actinomycetota > Acidimicrobiia > Acidimicrobiales > UBA8592 > UBA8592. The sequence goes on from CAJWET010000029.1 coordinate 993, forward strand.
GAATTGCTGGGATTCAGGCCGCAAAACGAACCGCGGACATGATCCCCCTATGCCATCCGTTAATGCTTAACTCAATCGATGTTGAATTTGAGGTTAATGAGGCCAGTGTAGTTATTGAGGCCAAAGTTGGTACTTTCGCTCCTACAGGAGTCGAGATGGAAGCCCTAACTGCATGCTCTGTCTCCGCTCTTACAATTTATGATATGTGTAAAAGTATGGACAAGCGGATGGAGATCACAAACCTAATTCTTTTAGAAAAAAAAGGAGGTTCATCGGGAGAGTTCTCCCGATAAACCTTGCGAGCATCTTCTTTAAACAGCTCCGAAAGACTGCGTTACTCCCACCCCAATTGGAACAACTTCGAGCTTCTCCGTCCATCTCCGAGGCTCGCAAAGCAAATTTGGTGCTGCTATCCACCAAAGGGGAGTGAATTGGTGCAAAAATTTTAATAAGAGCAGCCTAGAGACTGGTGGAGTTTGTGCTGTTAGTTGCGTTAGCAATTCTTTGGTTCGGAGCAGGGGTTTATTGGCTTCGTACTCGTGTAGGAACATCTTCTATGGTGATGGGAAGCTCGTTTAGTCGAATGAGAGTTCGAAGAGCTCCCCGAGCGGTTGTGGTACCGATCCATCAGCCGTTCACATCATGGGAACACGCCTACCATCAACCTGGACATTCCTTGGTTGAGCCACCACTTGACAGAATACAGAAGGGGTCGAATCCGATGGAACTATCTAGTGAACAAGCTCGTCTTCGACGGCGAAAAGTTCTTTTATCTTTGATTGGAATTGTTATGTTCACCTTACTCATGGCCATAGTCGTAGGTGGGGCCTTTATCGCGATGAATTTATTTGTGGACTCCATTTTCCTTGGCTATGTCCTTGTCCTAGTCCAGTATCAAAGGGAGATTGAAGCATCTCGGCAACGGCAGCAGGTCTACAAACCCGCTGGAATGGACTTTGCAGCCACGGGTACGGATGGAGCTACACGATAAAGGGAATTGAAGATTTCACTATCTTCAATTTGAAACATAGAATGGAGTTTCCTTTGGGGCTGTAGCTCAGCTGGCTAGAGCGCCTCGGTCGCATCGAGGAGGCCAGGGGTTCGACTCCCCTCAGCTCCACATACAACTACAGCGGGTTATGTTGTTCGGGAAACCTCGGACAATTCCAATCCATTCGAGGAGGAAGAAAGCCAGTGAAAGCGCTCTGGAGTCCTACAGCAGAGAGAATCCAAGCATCAAACCTCTACAACTTTGGTCGGAGTGCTGAAGCTACTTTTGGCGTTGAACTTCCGAATTACCAAGCGTTACATTCCTGGAGTATCAAAAATCCAGAGCTCTTTTGGGCTCACGTTTGGGACAAATTCGATATCGCAGGAGATCGGGGAGAAACGGTCATTCAAACTCATCGAAATCTCCAAGAAACAGAGTTTTTCCCACAAGCATCCCTTAACGTTGCTGAAAATTTACTACGGCGCGATGACGAGACCATAGCTTTAGTTTGGCAAGACGAATTATTCAATCGCACTCAACTGACTTGGAAACAACTCCATCAATTAGTTTCCCAACTTCAACAAGCTATACGCGAAAGTGGAGTTGGCTCCGGTGACCATGTTGCTGCATGGCTGCCAAACCGGCCGGAAACTTACGCGCTCATGCTTGCAGCAACGAGCGTAGGAGCCGTTTTCACTTCGACATCTCCAGATTTTGGATCTCAAGGAGTACTAGATCGCTTTAAGCAAGTGAATCCGAAACTGCTCGTTGCTACAGAAGGATACCAATACGGTGGTACATGGTTTTCATGTATGGATCGGCTTAGCGAAATAGAAGAAGGACTTCCGTCGCTTGTCCAGACGGTTCTCATACCAGATGAGTCAAACAGTGTCTCTGCTTCTACGAATGAACGAACACTATGGCCAGATTATGTGGGGAAGTTCAATCCTAAGGATGTGGAATATGCCAGAAAGGAGTTTAATCACCCTTGGTATGTCCTATTCTCCTCAGGCACTACAGGCAAACCTAAATGCATTGTCCATCGTGCTGGTGGTGTTCTTCTCAAACATCTTGTGGAACATAGGCTACATTGTGACGTAACTCCTGAAGATAGGGTCTTCTACTACACGTCAGCTGGCTGGATGATGTGGAATTGGTTAGCTTCAGCGTTAGCTTCCGAAGCCACGCTCGTACTCTATGACGGCTCGCCCTTCCATCCGAACGGATACCGGATGTTTGACCTAGTTGAAGAAGAGGGGATTAGCCTTCTGGGGATTTCTGCAAAGTTCATAGACTCTTGCAACAAAGAGAATCTTTCGCCTTCGAAGGTTTGTGATCTCAAGTCGTTAAAAACAATCTGCTCGACTGGTTCTCCTCTTTCTCCGGAAGGATTTGACTACGTTTATCGCGAAATCAAAAAAGACGTTCATCTACAATCGATGTCCGGAGGAACAGACCTTTGCGGGTGTCTAGTTGCTGGAGACCCAACCGGCAAGGTCTTTAGAGGCGAAATCCAAAAACCTGCTTTAGCTATGGCGATAGAAGTCCTCGATGATAGAGGGAATCTTCTCGGGCCGGATCAGCAAGGTGAGCTTGTATGTTCCAATCCCTTCCCATCGATGCCGCTCCAATTTTTAGATGATCCGAAAGGGTCAAAGTATCGTTCGGCATACTTTGAGAGGTATCCGGGAAAATGGCATCAAGGTGACTATGCAGAGTGGACAGAGCATGGAGGGATCATCATCCATGGAAGATCCGATGCCACTTTAAACCCTGGGGGGGTTCGGATTGGGACAGCAGAGGTATACCGTATCGTGGACTCTCTTCCAGAAATAAAGGAAAGCTTGGTGGTCGGACAGAAATGGAAAGGGGATACCCGCATTGTTCTCTTCATCGTCATGTCGGAGCAAGGAAAGCTTGATGATCAGCTTCGCTCAAAAATATGTGATGCGCTGAAGTATGGAGCTTCCCCTCGGCATGTGCCCGCAATCATCGTGGATACTCCAGACTTGCCAAGAACCAGAAGCGGGAAAATCTCAGAATTAGCTGCTCGAGATGCCATTGAAGGGAGGCCCATTAAGAATACGGAAGCGTTAGCGAATCCTGAAGCATTAGAATACTTTTATGGCAGAGAGGAGTTAGTAGGTGATTAGTCCGCTGAGAAGCGTATTGTTTGCTCCTGGAAATAAAGCAGAGTTGCTTCAGAAACTTCCAAAACTAAGCGCTGATGGGGTAGTCGTGGATTTTGAAGACTCTGTCCCCCAATCTGAGAAAAAGACCGCGAGAGATAATTTACGGGAATTGGGTCCTCTCTTAGCACAGGAGGATTTTCACACATTCGTGAGAACGAATTCAATCTCATCCGGATTACTAGCTGATGATGCTAGCTCGTTGATACCGGGCCTCGCAGGAGTGATAATTCCAAAAATTGAATCTCAAAAAGATCTTAAGCTTGCTGCCCAGCAGTTAGAAGGTACTCCTGTAGAAGGGAAAATGCTGGTGGGGATAGAGACCGTAGCCGGACTGAGTTCCGCAAAAGAACTATTGATGTCTTCTGGCGTGATCGGAGCCTATTTCGGAGCCGAAGATTATGTTGCTGATCTAGGTGGGGTACGAACGGAAGAAAATATTGAAGTGCTTTTTGCCCGATCGCAAATTACTATTGCAGGCCGCTTGGCCGGAATCCCTGTCCTTGATCAAATCGTTGCTGATTTTAACAATATTGAACGATTCCGGAAAGAAGCGCTTGAGGCAAAAAGTCTAGGTTTCGCCGGAAAACTTTGCATTCATCCATCTCAGGTTGAAGTTGCAAATGAATCGTTCTCTCCATCTTCTGAAGAAGTCGCCCGAGCGAAATCGTTACTAAAAGCCTACGAAGAAGCCGTTGAACGGGGTTCCGCAAGTGTTGCCTTTGACGGACAGATGGTTGATGAAGCGCTAGCAAAACAAGCACGAATGTTACTGGCAAGGATTCAATAGCCCTATTCGGTCTGGCCGCGGAGAAGAATGGCACCGACAACGAGAAATATCCCCACTAGTTCCCACAAACTCGGCTGTTGCCGCAGTGTGGTAATCCCTACGAGAACAGCAGTAGTCGGTAACAAGGCCTGTAAGAAAGCAAAGCGAGCTCTTGAAACCTTCCGGAAGACAATTTGATCGATGCTGTAGGGGATTGCACTTGAGAGGACACCTGTTGAGAGGGCTACGACAGTGAGAAGCGGTTCATCTCCGATTCCTCGAAGTCCGTTTAACCCCGTCGGCGCTAGAACGCATGCCCCTATCAGCATCCCAATTCCCAAACCATCCATATGTGCATCAGACCGAGCTACGCGACTACCGAGAAGTATGTACAGCGCCCAGAGAGTTCCTGCTGCTAGAGCGAACAGGATTCCTTTCGAAGAGCCCTCGGGAGAGACTTCGGAGATAAGAATCACCCCTACAAGTGCAAGTAGGAGTGAGCAGGTCGTTCGGAGCGACTTCCGTCCACTAAAGGCAACTACAACAGGGCCAAGGAATTCGATCGCAACTGCATTCCCTAAAGGAAGATTGTCTATCGAAAGATAGAAACATAGGTTCATCCCTGCCAAAACGATGCCGAAGGCCGCTACCCACATGAGATCACCGCTGGGGATTGATCGTCTCCACGATCGGCGAATTATGATCATCACTAATGCGGCGCCAACGACACGCAGAATTGCTACGGTGGAAACACCGAGAGTATCAAACAAGTTAAATGCAATTGCAGCTCCCATATACTGAGATATGGCGCCAAGGATGAACAAGGACTCTGGTGCGGAAGAATTGAAAATAGGCCAAGTATTTTTTCGGTTTCTGCTTAACGCCACCCGTAAACGTTACCCCATGTAGATTGTTTGGACGTCAGCAGGCTAACGTCTTCTTATGAGCTGTTTCACATCATTGGAAGAAATTGATGTCGCTACTCGAGAGTTCAGGTTATGAGTGACCATTTCCCTGGTAATCAACCACCTGCCGCTTTCGGCGTTGGCGTCGCAACACGGAGCAAAGCGGGGAAAATCCTAGACGTCTACTACCCATTCATAACAATGTCAGCGGATGAGTCCACGTCAGCGTTAGTAGCAAATGCAGTGAATTGGGATGGCAATACCTCCACCATGGAGATCGATAGCCAGACGTTCGACTTAGTTTGCGATGGTCTAGAAACGGTAATAAGGGAAACCCAAGCACCAAAAAACAACACCATTCGAACTATTCCCGCAATCGCCAAGACGCGTTCGTTACCAGATCCACCAGGCGGAGAACGGGTTATTGTTGTGGCGTATATCCGTGATTTTTCGGATCCAATTGCCGATGCTATTGATGCCTACCTTCGTCTTCATCTCCTCTCGAGCCGGCAACTGACTCCCAACAGCACCGATTTAACAGGTATTTTTACGAAACTAACAAATTGTGTGTGGACAAACCTCGGCCCATTTGAAGTCGAAGAATTTGCTGTCCGCCGCCTCGAACTCCAGGCTGAAGGACAGATAGTCCAAGTTCATGGTGTAGACAAATTCCCACGGATGACCGACTATGTCGTCCCATCAGGAGTACGTATCGCTGATGCCAACAGAGTTCGCTTAGGTGCACATCTAGCAGAAGGTACGACGGTGATGCATGAGGGTTTCTGCAATTTCAATGCAGGGACCCTTGGAGCCTCCATGATTGAGGGAAGAATTTCTGCAGGTGTGGTTATCGGGGACGGATCAGACCTTGGTGGAGGAGCTTCGATAATGGGCACGCTCTCTGGTGGGGGGACAGAAGTGATCTCTGTCGGAGAAGGTTGCCTCATCGGTGCCGAAGCAGGAATTGGGATTTCGCTTGGCAACAACTGCATTATTGAGGCAGGGCTTTACGTCACCGCGGGTACATTAGTGACCAGTCCGGACGGATCAGTAGTAAAAGCAGCGAGGCTTTCAGGGCAGAATGACCTCCTTTTCCGCCGCAATTCCCAAACAGGGAAAGTGGAAGCGATTTTCCGTGGAGAGAATTCCAGTTGGCAAGGCTTAAACGAAGAACTACACCGAAACTAGAGTAATCTCGTACCAAGATCATGAAGGTACTTAACCAATTAGGCTGGCAGCACTATTTATCGAAGCAGGGAAACCAGACGGACTATACAAGGTTGGGTCGTGTCAGACGGGTAGACCGTGGAGAGGTCGATGTCCTCACTGAAGAAGGGGACCTCCGAGTCATTTCCGATAGTCAAAGAACTGCAGTTGGATTAGCTCCAGCGACAGGGGATTGGGTTGAGGTAGTCAACGATCCCGATGTTGGCTTCCGAATTGAAACGATTCTTCCTCGTTATTCTGCCATCATCCGCAGAGATCCCGCAGAGGAAGAAAAGAAACAAGTCCTTGTTTCAAATATTGATTTTGTAGGTGTCACATGTTCTGTTGATCGCCCTGCCAATATTGCCAAAATAGAAAGATTCCTGATTTTGGCGCAAGACAGTGGTGCGAAGTCGTTACTCTTACTCACCAAAGTCGATCAAGGACTATCAAAGGAGTGGGATCAACTTCTTCAGCAAATGAAAGACGTCAAGACTATTCAAACCAGTGTTTATGCGAACGAAGGAATAGATCAAGTCAGGGAACTCATTTCCTCTGATCGATCTCTAGTTCTCTTGGGGGAGTCAGGGGGAGGGAAATCGACGCTTGTAAATGAGCTTGTCGGAGAAATGGTTCAGGAAACAACCGAAGTTCGTAGCCGAGATAGTAAAGGGCGCCATACAACGATTGCAAGGGAACTCATTCTTCTCCCAACGGGTGGTGTGCTAATTGATACTCCTGGGATTAGAGGTATAGGTCTCTGGGATGCGAAACAAGCTCTTGATCAGGTCTTTTCTGAAATAAGTGAGTTCGCTTCTCATTGCCGATTCTCAGACTGTACCCATCAGGTTGAACCAGATTGTGCAGTCCGGGCAGCGATTCAAGAGGGGGCAATAGATCAACAGCGATTAGCCAGATACCTTCGCCTAACCGAAGAGCTCGACGAGCAGGAAGAACGTTTGATACGTCAACGTCGTAAATCCAAATGAATCCCCCCATGTATGGATATCTGCGGTCTAGTTGACATGGATTTCTCTTATTCGAAGACTCAGGAAAATTTTGTAGAAGAAGTACGTACATGGCTTGAGGAACATATTCAAGGGGAATTTTTGGCCCTTCGGGGGAAAGGCTTCACTGGACATGATGACGTCGACCCTCAGCTGCAAATAGCTTGGGAAAAAGAATTAGCGACTGGTGGTTGGCTCGGGATTGATTTCCCTAAATGGATTGGTGGTCGGGAGTGCTCTTTGGTGGAACAGGTTTTGTTCCATAAGACCTATGTGGAAGCCAAGGCCCCTGGCAGAATCCCAAATATGGGAGTTACTCTTCTCGGTCCGACCCTTCTTGCATTTGGCTCTAAACCTCAACAAGAGCGTTTTATTCCCAAAATTCTTTCCGGAGAAGAACTATGGTGCCAAGGCTACAGTGAACCAGAAGCTGGATCTGACCTGTCAAATATTAAGACCCGAGCGGAACTTGTTGATGACTACTGGGTGATCAACGGTCAAAAAGTGTGGACATCTCTCGCCCAATACGCTGATTGGATTTTTGTAGTAGCGAGAACGGGAAAAGGGTCACTCCGCCATGCGGGATTGTCGTACCTGCTTGTACCCATGAGTCAAGCGGAGATAACCGTTCGTCCAATCATTCAACTGACTGGAGGAGCTGAGTTCAATGAGACGTTCTTTGACAACGCAATAACGGAAAAGGAGCATGTAGTTGGAGGTCAGGGGCAAGGTTGGAAAGTCGCTATGGGCACTTTGGCCTTTGAGCGCGGTGCATCAACATTGGGCCAACAAACTAGCTTCCGGCAAGAACTCGAAGACCTTATCGACACTGCGGTGTCTAACGGAATGTGGGATAACCTCGTAATCCGGCAGAAACTCATGGATTCATATATTGGGTTGGAAATCCTCAGATTTAATCAACTACGGATGCTCACAGCGCTCGCAACAGATAGCGTTCCAGGAGCAGAACAGAGTATCGGGAAGCTTTTTTGGGCTTCTTGGCACCGGAAACTCGGCGAACTGTGGATGGAAATCCGAGGAAGTTCAGGGATGGTGGCTGCAACTGATGGGCATGCCGGTTACGAGGGAATTCCATATACTCTAGATAAGGAGCAGAGAACATTTCTCTACAGTCGGGCCCATACTATCTACGGTGGAAGTAATCAGATCCAACGGAATATTATCGGAGAGCGCGTTCTGGGGCTACCAAAAGAACCAAGACCCATGCACAATTCTAAATGAAGAAAATTTGTAGAAGAAACTTCGAAGACTTGATCTCCCACATCTCCTTTCCTGTACCGTAGAGGCTAGAGCAAGAAAGGACTTACCATGGGCGAAGCTTACATTATCGATGCCGTTAGGACTCCAGTTGGCAGACGGGGCGGTGGTCTTGCAGATGAACACCCTGCAGATTTAGGGGCTCATGCGATAAAAGGGTTGATTGATAGAGTTGGAGTTGACCCCATGGCCGTAGACGATGTCATTATGGGTTGTCTTGACAATATGGGTCCTCAAGCAGGAGACATCGCTCGAACAGCTTGGCTTGCAGCTGGAATGCCAGAAGCTATCCCTGGAGTAACTGTTGATCGTCAGTGCGGATCTGGACAACAAGCAGTGAGTTTCGCTGCTATGGGAGTGATGTCAGGTGTGCAAGACATTGTTGTCGCTGGTGGAATGCAGAATATGAGCCTCATTCCCATCGGCTCTGCAATGGATGTCATGGGGCATGAAGCTATCGGACGTCCAGATATTGAAGATCCTTTTACGACTTCGAAAGGTTGGGTCGAACGCTACGGAACGCAGGAAGTTAGCCAGTTCCGAGGAGCTGAGCTGATAGCAAAGAAGTGGGGGCTAACACGACGTGAACTTGAAGAGTTCTCCCTTGAGTCCCATGAGCGCGCTGCACGCGCCCAAGATGAAGGCCGATTCGATAATGAGATACTCCCATATGGTGACGTCACTCACGACGAGGGTATCCGTAGGGGGACCACACTTGAAAAGATGGCCCAACTGTCACCCTTAGAAGAGGGCGGTGTTATTACAGCAGCCGTGGCCAGTCAAATCTCTGACGGAGCTGTTGCTTTGCTGGTTGCCGGTGAGAAAGCCGTGAAAGAACATGGCTTAAAACCACGTGCGCGGATCCACCACATCAGCGTTCGAGGTGATGATCCCATCTATATGCTTACTGGGCCAATTCCAGCGACGGAATACGCATTAGCAAAGACAGGAATGTCTATCGACGATATTGATTTATTCGAATGCAATGAAGCTTTTGCTCCCGTTCCGATTGTCTGGATGCGCGAGCATGATATCCCCCATGAAAAAGTTAATGTTAATGGGGGCGCTATTGCGCTTGGTCATCCTCTAGGTTGTACCGGTGGCCGGCTGATGACAACTTTACTAAATGAGCTTGAGCGTTCCGGAGGTAAATTCGGTTTGCAAACGATGTGTGAGGGTGGAGGCCAAGCGAACGTTACGATTCTTGAGGTTCTTTCGTAAACCTTAAGTTGTCCGCCTCTTATGGCGTGGGTTCGATCTTGTCGACAAGCTTCCAAGATATTGCAGTTTCTAAGTCGATGCTTTTACCACTGATCGCGAGGTAAGCCGTTTTTTGTGGCCCGATTCGGCGTGGAATACTTACTGTTCCTCCTGATCCCGGAATCAGACCCATTTTTATTTCTGGAAGCGAAATTGTTAGCGTTTCATCGGCAATCACTTCTTTGCTAAATGCTGGTAGCTCGATTCCAGCACCTATGCAGTTTCCTCTTAAATATACGGTTGTCTGGTCTTTTAGTTTATGCATCCAAAAAGCGGGACTTCTTGCCATCCGAGTGAAATGAGCTTCCGGAGCATTGTCAAACAGGCCAAATTCACTTAGGTCTCCTCCAGAACAGAAGGATTTTCCTTCGCCTTTCAGGATGATCTGTTCTATGCTCGCATCGGAATTTGCGAGCTGCAATTGCTCTACCAATTCATCCCGCATCGCAATCGAAAAGGCATTTGCTCGGTTGGGTCGGTTGAGTGAAAGCTCCAATCTCATCCCATGACGTTCACTAAGTACGGCAGGGGCCGTATTGTTTTCCGCAGAGGAGTCGCTACGCTCGGAAAGCCACGTTTGGAATTCTGGCCCGCTTTGGAGCGAAGCGTAAACCAGAGACTCAGAAACCAGTCCTGTGGATACGTCCATGAATGCTCGTTGGCGTAAAAGCTGTGCAAGCATAATTGCAGAATGAGGGTTCCTTTCAACTGCCAGGACGATTTCTGCAACAGCCTCATCAATATCGAAAACCTTTACCACCGCTTCACATGCTGTATCTGAGGTCGTAAAGACAAGATCAAAGGCACTGAGTACCTCATGTGAAATTCCTGGCTGCGGGTCCAGTACACCTGCGACAGTGACCATGTTCAGCAACTTTGCGCGGTCAAAAAATTCGCTAGCTTTTTTGGAGGTTACATTGCTCAGGTTTTCTGGTAGTCGAACGAACAGGACCCGCTGGCGGTGTTCGTGGAGTTCTTCTGCAGCGTAAGGGCTTCGTAAGGTTTCGAGGGCAACATCAAATTCAACGGCCTGAAAGTCAACCACTTTGACCCTCGTCGGAAGTGAGGTCGCTTATTTCTTCTCTGAGCACTCTACGAAGAAGTTTCCCAGTTTCGTTATAGGGAAGTTCGGCCAGAATCACTATATGGTCTGGGGTTCGAGAAGATCGGAGTTGATCTTTAGCGAACTTCTTGATCTCCGAGATCGATAGATCTGTTTTTCCTGTAGGAACTACTGCGGCTACGATAACCTCACCCCAGTGCGTATCAGGCATGCCGACCGCTGCGGCGTCTTTGATGTCTGGATGGAGTAGCAGGGCTTCTTCAATCTCGCCGGGAGAAATATTCTCTCCTCCGCGAATAATGATGTCGTCGATTCGGCCTTCAACGAAAAGGTAACCTTCGCCATCTAGGAAGCCTCCGTCATTGGTTGGGAACCAGCCATCATCAGTTACCTTCGTTCCATGTCCGAGGTACTCTCCAGAAACCTGTTCACCTCTAACCCAAATTTCTCCCGAGATCCCATTGTCGAGAAGCTCACCTTCTTCGTCTCGAATAGTTACCTCTAGATTGGGCAGCGGTTTACCCGCCGACGACAGTCGACGACGAACGTTCTCTTCTTCGCCGTTTAGGGCACTTCGGTGATCGTCTGGGCCTAGAACAGAAATTGTTGAACTTGTTTCAGTAAGGCCATAAGCATTTACAAAATTTGTGTTTGGAAGCAGCCTCAGGGCTTTTTCAATGGTTGGGCGTGGCATTTTCCCTCCACCGTACGACAAGGCGCGGAGTGAATCTATTGAGGAGTCAGGACGATTTTCCAGTTCTTCCACGATACGTGAGAGCATCGTGGGAACAACCATCGCATGGGTGATGGACTCTTCTCTGGTTACATCGATCCATCTTGCCGCATCGAAATTTGGTAGCTGGACGATTCTCCTTCCAGCGTAAACGGAACTACAAAGCGCTGCCATTCCGGCAACGTGGTAGGGAGGGACAGAAACAAGCGTCGCCTCCTCTTCCCCTGCCCCCATGAATTCTACTGACCCTAAAATGTATGAAATGAGATGAGAATGCCGGAGAACAGCTGCTTTAGGTGCACCCGTAGTACCCGAGGTAAATAGAAGAATAGCGACTTGTTCTGGATCCATACCCCAATCGGCATCAGGAATATCTCCTTCTTTTGTGCGTAATAGAAAATCTTGACGGTCAATGCCTTCGAAATCCGGTATGCCTTCTACAGAGGCCACCATCGAAGTATTCACTATGCCCATAGCAGGCGTGACTTCTGTTGCGAGTTCTCGAATCTCATCTCCAGTTAGCCGGTAATTCAGCGGGACAAATGGTAGCCCTGCCCATGACGAACCGAAAAGCGCTATCGGCAAAGCGACACTGGAGGTATCAAGTAAGAGAACTTTCTCCGCAGGACTGTTTCGGAAAAGTTGAGCAGCTCTTCCAGATTTTTCATAAAGGTCGCTGTAAGAAACCCCTGAACCATCTCGGCTACCAATGGCAACGCGATCTCCGAAAGCATTCGAAGCCATTTCCAAAAGCATCATGAGATTCATAATTACGTCCTCCGATTAATCAGAAGCGGGTAGTGGCTTACTCTCTTTGATTACCAATAACGTCTCCCCGACCCCCAACGAACCGCCACCAGGTTTAGTACAGAGCAGCTCAAGTGTTTCATCAGGATTTACGTACCGTTTGCCCATTAGAGTCCCCTCATCTGCTCCTCCTACCGGAGAACCACTAGCCCCATCAGAAGTTGTAGGGTCAGCCATGGGAACTCCTCCACACCGAATATCTATGTCTTCTGCGGGAGCTTTAACTGCGATTACTTCCGTATCACAGACAGCGCTCTTGAGGCGACTTCCTGCTCGTAGTTCCATATTTTTCCTCCTTTGATCTTATGCATACAATCATTTCGTATTCTTAAGATCATTGCCAATGCCAGCACGTCCTCTACGGTATGTGTAATGGAGAGCGCAATTATAAAAGACCCATTTCTCGTCGCGAAAAATCATCTACTTGAACTTACACGCAGGTTCCCACCTGAGACAGTTCCAATTCAAGTAATTGAGAACTTGGCGTCGGTCCACCCCGAATGGCCGGTATGGCCAAATGTGGCGTTATCTGATTTAGTCGGGCCGCCAAATGTCGCACTGAAGAAGTTGGATTTGCGTTGGCTTCACCGCTTCCGAGCGACCATAGGGCTCCTAGGTTGGCTATCTGCGCAATTAGGCGGACCTAAGGGTGGTCCGAGTGCACTTTCGTTGATAGTCGAACGAGCGCCACTTTTGGGTCTTCGCGGATGGGGCTCCACTTCCGCCGGTGGATCATGTCGGATTCTAGCTACAGCAGATGTTCCAATCGCAGTGAACCTACCCAGAGTGGATGACCAACTAAGTGTTCCTGCTTGGCTCGATTCACCGGTAGAAGGGAATGATTGGGACTCCATCAAAGAAGCTGTCATAAAAATAGGTTCAGGAGAACTTGCTGACAGAGGTGGGTTGCTAGGAATTCCGGTATCGCTGGTAGGGGAGACGCAGCCATCATCGACGCAGGAAGATATTTTTGGAGAAGAAGTAAAATTTAAAGGACCACCGGTAGTAGTTGATTTAT
>CAJWET010000030.1 GCA_913031515.1 uncultured Acidimicrobiaceae bacterium
AGGTGGAGTTTCCGTTGAATCAGTAAGTTTCCATAAGCCAATGACCCATTATCGATCACTAGATCGAAATCCCCTTCTCGCTCTTTCAAAGCCCTATATGCCCGAAGTGAGAAAGAAAGAGGTTCCGAAAAGTTTCCTGTGAGATAGGAACACAATTCTACGAAATCCGGGAGATCTTTGATTTCCCAGATACCTGGCATCCTTCCTGGGAAAAAATCGTTATAGATTTCCAAACTCGGAAATTCATGAAGCGGAACTTTAGGGTCAAGATCGGGATATGGAGGCCCTCCGAAAACTTCGACCGAATGGCCGAGTTCAACCAGGGCTTTACTCATCTCCCGTACATAGACCCCCTGTCCACCTACATGAGGTTTCCCCCGGTAGGCAAGCATAGCGATCCGGAGATGACCAGCTGCCTTCTCCGTGTATTTCTTTGGCGTAATTCTTTCATCCATATGAAATCTTAAGGGTATGGACATTGAAGCAAAATTGTGTTTCTTAAGCATGAAATGTTCTAGAAAGACCCCTTAATCATTAAGGTGGTACTGTTTCTTGCTGTCCGCGTGCTTTAAAAAGGAGATTTCATGAGAGCTCTGGTACAACGTGTTTCCAAGGCTCGTGTCACAGTAGAAGGAAACACTGTTGGTTCTGTAGGTAATGGTTTGTGCGTCTTTGTCGGTGTCACCCACACCGACACTCCAGAGATTGCAGAAAAATTAGCAAAAAAACTTCTTCATCTCAGAATTTTTGAAGATAGCAACGGAAAAATGAACCTCTCGACAAGCGATATTCATTCAGAAATACTGGTTGTCTCCCAATTTACCCTCTACGGCGATACTCGGAAGGGTCGTCGCCCAAGTTGGGTAGCTTCTGCTCCTGCAGAGGTAGCTGAACCTCTTGTAGGTTTCCTCGTTGAATGTCTTCAGACGGAGGGCATTCATGTGGAGACTGGGCAGTTCCGTCAATTCATGAATGTAGAACTTACAAACGAAGGTCCGGCAACTTTATTAATCGATGTAGATTAGCGTCTTCTCCTCGCTTGTACGTTTGCTCCGATTAGAGCGAATCCTGCAAGTAATATCATCGGCATTGGTCCCGCTTTCGTCGCTAATGTATTTCCACTCCGACGTTCTACGGTTGTGTGTAAAATCCGAGTTTCAGAAATAGACGAACGCTCAACAACAGCACCATCGGGGTCTATGACAGCGCTGAAACCTGTCGGGGCGGCTTGAAGAACCCATCTTCCTGTTTCCATAGCCCGTAATCGTGAAGAAGCTACTTGTTGAGATTGGAGGATCGTTAACCAATAGCTTGAACCATTTGTAGGGTTGAGAAGTATCTCACCTCCATTTGACGTAGCTGATCGTGCTCTATCCTCGAAGAATATTTCCCAAGAGATCGCTATTCCAAGGTTTACAGTTTCGCCGTCGATTTCGAGAATGAGATTTGGTTTTCCATTTCCTGATTTCGTATCCCGAACCGGAAGATAGCTTGGAGCAAAATGCTTTATGAACCCTCGCAAAGGCACGTACTCTCCGAATGGGACGAGGCGCACCTTGTCGTAACGATCTACTTCGATTCCATCAGGGGAAAATGCGAGTGAAGCGTTCGCATTTGCTGTTGAACTCACACGCTCAAATATTCCTGCTATTAACCAACTATCGAGCTGGCGAGCTAGTTCTTGCAACTCAACATACTCAGGTGAATCTGAGAGTGGTTGACGAACGTTTACGACATCTTCAGGCCACAAAACTATATCAACTGGAGTTTCGACCATGGCACTTGCATTCACGTGCCTCTCGAAAACTTCTCGTTCGTCAGTATCGATAGCTCGAGTGCCTTGCTCGCCGCCACCTTGCACAATAGCCACCGTTGTTTCACCGATCGATTTTCCATTTGGGGCAACAAATCCAATAGCCCACAGTGCTACAAGAGTGATTCCAGTTGCCGAAGCGATCTTCCACCTTTTCTCACAAGCTGAGGATAGGGCGACTCCAGCTATGACCACCAAAGCTGAGAGGAATAACGGGCCGAGAATCCGGACAGTTTGACCAAGTGGGGCTCTACTTTGGCTCATCGCCAGAGTTGCTAAAGGAACTCCACCGAATGGCCAGCGGTACCGAAGAGCCTCGATGAGAACGAAGGCTGCTGGTAAGGCAAGCCACCTCCATGCCCCTTTAGGTACCATTAAAGCGGCAATACCGACAAAGGCGCTAAAAAGCATTCCCTGGATGAGGTATCCCGGTACGGTTAACGCAATCATCCAGAATGTCCCTGGGAACAACCACCCAACTCCAAAGGCAAAACCAGTCCAAAATCTGTCGCGTGGGGAAACGGCTTGTGTAAGCAATTGATCAAGGGCGAAAAATGCGAAGAAAGCCAGTGGCCACCAACCCCATGGGGGCATTGCGAAGGCTAAGCACACGCCACTTGCAGCAGGCTTTAGCGATCCAGTTAATCTAGTTTTCATAGTTGTTCCAAGGGTTCCCATCTCAGGTGTTTTTTTCGAGATAATTTTCTACCTTTTGGACGTTAATTCTCGCATCTCGAATACAAGCAGATAACCCAAGACCGTTGAAGGCAGCACCTGCAACGTAAATCCCCGGGATTTCACGTTGAAGTCGCTTCTGGATTTCCTCCACTTTGCGTGTGTGGCCTACTTCATATTGAGGAAAGGATTTTGGCCAGCGAACCACTTGACTTTCTGAAGGTGCCGCTTTAAGGCCGACCATCAGAGATAGTTCGTCGAGTAATTTCGAGACAAGTTCTCCATCGTCAAGGTTGAAAACTCGATCATCATCAACTCTGCCAGCAGAAACCCGAATGAATGTTTTCTGGTCTTTTCCGAGGTGCCCCCACTTCGAAGATGACCATGAACATGCCGTCATTAGAAGCCCTTCAGATTTTGCGACAAGGAATCCACTCCCATCGAAGGGTTCTACTGCCCCCGATGGGAAAGCAAATAAAACGAAAGCCATCGACGCGTAGTTGATACTTGAAAGCAGCTTCGCTACTTCGTTATTGGTGTTTCTGAGGATGCCAGCTGAAACATACGCAGGAGTTGACAGGATCACAGCGTTTGCTTCGAGGTTCTCTCGTCCTTGAACAATCCATTTCCCCTTTTCTTGAACTACCGAATGGACGTTCTCATTCAGGACTATTTTCCCTTTGAGTTCCTCCCCGAGGGCATCAATAATTTTACTGAGGCCATCCGGATGAGTTAAGAAAACAGGAGCTTTAGGATCCCGATCAGAAGAACGCACGAATTCTTTGATAGATCGGATCAGACTGAAGTCAAGGTCAGTGGCAGTAGCTAAGTAAGGGACACCCGCACGCAGACTGATTTTGTCAGGGTCCCCTGCGTTGATACCACCTAGTAGCGGGCCAACGAGCTTATCCATTACTTCATCTCCCAATCTCCTCCGAATTAGAGAACCCACAGTTTCATCTTCATGTCGCCCCGTGTCTTCATTAGTGAAATCGTTTTGAGCGGTTTGAATGCCTTCTGGACTGATGAGGTCAAGAGAAGCTAATTCCTCCAAATCCAAGGGAATACCAAGAAACTGACTCTTCGGTAAGGTGTGCAATGCCCCATCAACCCAGATTTTTGCTGATTGTGATACTGGAGCAACAAGTTCACCAGCGAGACCAAGGGCAGAGCAAAGCTCTTTCATCTCTGGTTCTCGTTCCAGAAAAGCATCGGGTCCAGTATCGATAGGCATTCCTGCAAATTCCATAGTGAAGATCTTCCCTCCGATGCGAGGTGAAGCTTCGAGAATGGTAACGTCGTATCCCTTTACTAACAGTTGATGTGCTGCAGATAATCCACTTATGCCACCACCAATGACAACAACTTTCCTCATCGGTCCACTCGGTATTGATGTACCAGCTGAACGATCCGTTCAAGGACTTCTGGGTTCACATCAGGCGTAACTCCATGTCCCAGATTAAAAATATGACCTGGGTGCCCATTGTTTAGATGAAGGATTCTAAGAACTTCTTCTTCGATAGCTGACCATGGGGAGGCAAGTATGGCCGGATCAAGATTTCCCTGCAGGGCTTTCCCATCTCCTACTCGGCTACGGGCTAAATCAAGAGGGACTCTCCAATCAACTCCAACAACATCGGCTCCAACTTCGCTCATAAGCTGAAGGAGTTCACCTGTAGCAACGCCAAAGTGAATTTTCGGTACGCCTGTTTTCGAAACCTCTTCGAACATTCTTTGCACCCAAGGAAATACAAAACGTATGTACTGACTGGGTGATAGCGTTCCCACCCATGAATCAAAGAGTTGAATGGCACTCACTCCTGCTTCGATTTGTGACAGCAATGAACTCGTACAAATTGCGGTCAAACGGTCCATTAACTGGTTCCACAGCTCCGGATTTTCGAACATCAAACGTTTTGTTTTTTGATAAGAACGAGATGGCCCACCTTCGATTAGATAGCTTGCGATCGTAAAAGGTCCTCCGGCGAACCCGATGAGGGGGATATCTAATTGGTCTACACATATTCTGATTGTCTCAATAACGTAGGGTGTATCGTGGAACGGATCCAGCTCCCTAAGTCTCTTCAAGTCCTCAGCTGATCTGAACGGGTTGTCAGTCACTGGTCCAACGCCTGGTTTAATATCCACGCCGAATCCAACAGCATGGACTGGAACAACAATATCGGAGTACAGAATTGCTGCGTCGACTCCATACCTACGGATCGGTTGTAGGGTTATTTCGGCTGAGACATCTGGTTTCTTAAGAGTGTCTAGGATGCTCCCTTCTTTCCGCAATGCCCGATATTCGGGTAGGGAACGCCCAGCTTGACGCATGAACCACACTGGTACGTGTTTTGCCGGCTCACAGCGGCAGGCCTGAAGAAAGGGTGTATTTGTTAGGTCAATGGACGCCACACCTTCACAGTAGTATTGACGAGTCCAAAGAATCGATTTCAAATAGCAAAGAAAGTGTTTTGGAGAACCGGATCTTTCTTTTTCAAGTTCTTCTATGCGGTGATGAGGAACCTAGATTTTTGGCTAGAATGATTAACTGTCAAAAAACCAGTTTTTTGTAGAGATCGAAGAAGAGGTTGCTGTTATTCACCCTGATTTTCAAGCAGAGCAGGATTACATCGTTAATGCTTATGAGATCCTTGACCGTGCCCATATCCAAGCGCAGAAATTACATTCCATGGTGGAATCAGGCAGGGGAGGTACACATCAAGCGCGCTTTGAGCGCGATGTTATTTCTGATCAGGTAAATAAGCGTCTATCCCAACTCGATATTGGTGACGCTTCGCTTGTTTTTGGGCGTATCGATCAAGGAGATCTGAATGAATCCGAAACTTTCTATATTGGGCGGATAGCAGTCTGGGATGAGCAGCAGGATACGATAACTGTTGACTGGCGAGCTCCCATTGCGGAAGGGTTCTATCGGGCAACCGGAAAACATCCGATGGGACTTACCCGACGACGTCATTTTGCAACACGAAAAAAAGTTCTTCTTGGTATCGAAGATGAATTCTTTGGAGAGGACATTGTAGATAACTCTGCAGGACCTGTTTTTAAAGGACGTATGACGCTTGCTGCGACCATGGAGCAGGCAAGAACAGGACGACTCGGAGACATCGTTGCGACAATCCAAGGGGAACAAGATGAAATTATCCGCTCTCCATTATCGGGCATGCTGATAGTTCAAGGAGGGCCGGGGACAGGTAAGACGGTTGTTGCTCTTCATCGGGCTGCATATCTGCTGTACACCTACCGGTTTCCTTTAGAAGGACAAGGGGTACTGGTCATTGGCCCCAACCGAGTTTTTCTCACATACATTGAACAGGTTCTCCCTTCCTTAGGAGAAGCTGGTGTCCGTCTCGCTGTTCTCTCAGATTTGATACCCCGAGCAAGAGTCCGTGGATTCGACAATGAGCTAATCGCCTCTATTAAAGGCAAAGATGATATGAAGCATGTCGTACGTGGAGCTATTAAAGATCGGCAACGTCCGATACGAGGAGATCTCCGAATTGGTTATGGCCTGCAACGGCTGAACCTAACCATTAAGGATTCCGAAGAGATTATTCGTGAAGCACAACGGCGGTACACGCGCCATAACAGCGCTCGCGCATTCGTTCGAGACCAAGTATTCCTGAAGTTAGCTGAGAGCTCTAAACATCAGTTACTAGACTCGGAGAAGTTAAAAAATGACCTCTCGTCCGGACTTGATATTCGGGAGACTCTTGAATGGATGTGGCCATCACTTACCGCTGAACATCTTATTCATGACCTCTTCGGGAGTCGACCTTTATTACAGAGTGCTGCAGGTGGATACTTAACACAAGATGCTATTTCGGCACTCCACCGTCCTCGGTCACTGCATGCCTCAGAAGTTGAATGGACATCCAATGACGTACCGATTTTAGACGAAGCGCAATCCCAGCTCGGCCCTCGAGTAGGACATAGGGAAGAAGAAATAATTCGAACCTACGGGCATATAGTTGTGGACGAAGCCCAGGACCTATCACCGATGGAGCTTCGGATGTTGAAACGCCGGTCACTAAATGGTTCAATGACTCTTGTTGGTGATATTGCGCAAGCTACTGGAGCCTGGGCGCATGACAACTGGGAGGGTATTGTAGAGGCACTCTCAAACAAATCAGGAACCCGATTTTCCCAACTGACCGTCGGATACCGGCTCCCACAACCAACTATGGATGTGGCTATCCGTCTTTTACGAGACACCCAATTTGGGTTCAATCCTCCCATTGCAGTTCGCGAAGCCGGTGACGAACCACGATTTATTCATGTTGATACCCCAGCCCGTCTTCCCGCAACAGTCGTTGCTGTAGTCAGATCGGAATTAGAAAGACTAGGTCCTGGATATCTGGCTGTCATTGTCCCCGATACTCACCTGAAAACTGTGTCAGATTCTTTGAGTTCATCAGGTATAGGACATGGACTTGTTGATGCCGGCGCTTTAGAAGACCAGGTGACGTTAGTGCCAGTGAGCCTAGTCAAAGGTCTTGAAGTGGACGCAGCAGTCGTTGTGGAACCTGCCGAAATCATCGATGGAGAAAAAAATGGACTCCGCGCTCTCTACGTTGCTTTAACTCGAGCTACGCAACGGCTCACAATTGTCCACACGCGATCATTACCAGAGTCGCTTATTAATTAAATGAATTTCGTATTTCGCTTTATTCATGATTAATAGCGTCAAGAACATTAAGTTTCGCTGCTCGTCGAGCAGGGAAGTATGCGGCAAGTGAGCCAGCCACGCCAGCAATCAAGAGATTCCGGAAAATATTCCCCCATGGAATAGCTAGATCAGACACAAAATCATCGGGAATAATTTGTACGCAAGCCATCCCGAAAATTAGTCCCAGCCCTACGCCGAGAACCCCTCCGAAGAGGGCTACGAGAATACCTTCAACGCGTACCGTCCGTTTGATCTGTTTTCGTGTCGCACCGACCGCTCTTGTCAGCCCGATTTCTCGTGTGCGTTCAAAAACGGATAAGGCTAGGGTGATCGCTACTCCCAGAACAGCTAAGACCACTGATATGAACAATAGGACATTAATGACCGTTAACGTCCGGTTAATTTGGTCTTGGGTTTGTTCTGCGAGTTCCTCTTTCGTTTGAGCTTCTATTTGTTCGTAATCTTCGATCACAGTTTCTATAGCCTCTCTCGCTTCTTGTTCGCCGACCCCGTCTATTACTAATACCCCGACAAAATCATCGGCTTGGGGAACCAACTTCGCGTTTGACGTGTACACGCCTGAATCGATCAGCCACCCTGAATCAATAACTGATTTTGATGTAAAGATGCCGGCGACGTTGAGTGCTTTTCGACTCTGGTCAACGAATTCAACTTCGAGGGTGGAGCCGACAACGACTCCGTATTTTTCAGCTTCATCTTCATGAAGGTAGACGGCGTTGTTCCCCAACAAGGATTCGTCAACGTCGGTAATTCCTATATTGAAATATTTTGGTACAGATGCGAGATCTGTTGAATACACCCTTTTTGTTTTCTGGTCGGTAACTGTTCGTAGCCCTTCATTGGAATATTGCATTGCGAGAACTTCTTCTACTTCGGGGAGAGCAGCAATTTCTGCAGTAACCGTCGGGCTGAACCCTATAGGTTGAGGCCCAAGGTTCTCACCCTGCACCAACCAATCAGATATCACATCTTCCTCTAGGATTTCGCTTACTGTTGCTTTCAGCGATTCGGAGATTACGGATACCGTGGCCACGAGAGCTAAACCGATCATCAATGCAGATGCGGCGGTAGCGGTTCGTTCAGGGCTCCGACCGGCATTTCTTCGAGCCATTTTGCTTGGAACCCCGAGCTTTGCAGTTGGGAAACCTAAGAAATGAGTTACTTTCCCAGCGAAGAGTGGGCTAAGGAGGTTTATGCCAAGGAAAGAATTGAGCGCAGCAGCTCCCAGAAGCGCCATAAGCATAGATGTAGAGAGGTCTGCGGTTAGGGCCGCTATAAGTAAACCCATCCCGAGGGACAGGAAGGAAAATTTTCCGGCTAAGCTGCTGATTCTAGATAACCCGAGGTAGAGGAAAATACCCGCTAGTACTCCCATCGGTATCATGACAAGCCATTGATCAAGGACAAATCCGAAGATGATTATGAATACTCCAAGAGCTGTCAATACGGATCCCAGAAGGATGTTCCGTGGAGTTGAATAGGTTGTAGAGACACCGCTTCGAAGGGCGGCCATAGGTGAGATCGAACGAGCCCGCAGAGCTGGCCATACAGCTGCAGCCATGGTGATCCCAATACCGAGAATGGCACCGACGATAATCGTCGTCGGTCGAAGGGGAAGAGAATTCTCGTCAGGACCGAAGTTCAAAGCGGCTAAGAGTTCCTGTAGGCCGAACGCTATTGGAAACCCAAGGGCTATACCAGTCACCGTCGCAAAAACGCCTACACAAAAAGCTTCAGTAATAATTGAATTCGTTATTTGTTTTCCTGTCGCACCGAGGGCGCGCAAGAGGCCAATTTCTTGGATTCTTTGCCCGACGATAATTGAAAAAACGTTGTAGATGATGAACGCGGCAACAAATAGGATCACAAAGGCGAAGACCAAGAGGATCGTGCGGAAAATATTTATAAATTCGTTAAAAGTATCCGCTTGTTCTGCAACGAGATCGCTTCTTGTCAAGACTTCAAGCCCGTCTGGAAGAATAGCTTCGATGTTCGCTACCGCATCATCTTCACCATACGTTGTATCGATGGTAAGCGTAATATCGTCGAATCCGATGCCACTATTGAATAACTCCACTGCGGAGGAAGTGTCCATCGCGACCAATTTCGCCCCAATAGAAGCGTTTTCGTCCGGATTGGCGAAATAGAAAGTGCCGGTCATAGTCAGGTTCCGTAAACCCTGGGGTGTTTGAAGGTCGTATTGTTGCCCGACAAGAAAGTTTCCATCGGCAGCGGTGTCAACGTCGATAACGAATTCAGTTATGGAAGCCGGTGGTCGGCCTTCTGCGACATAGAGACGTGGGGTGGGTGAACTATCTTCCCAGTTGATTCCTATGTTCGGCCCTCGAGTGGCTAAGGCTGCGGAACCGTCAGCTTTATTTGGAACAATTCCGAATTCGATAACCCGAGGTTGGACGGCGATCACACCTTGGACATCGGATAGTTTTTCCGGAAGGTTTAAATCTATGGGGGCTGCATTTAGGCGGTTACCGAAAGGTATTTCAGATCTGACGGCTAGGTCGTATCCGGATTCAATGTCGTCACTTAGCTCCCCGAAGGTTTCTCGGAGGCTGTCGGTGAAAACGAAAACTGCAGTGGTTAATGCAACACCTATGAGAATCGCAAGCGATGTTAACAGAAAGCGTCCTGGCTTCGCATAGGCGTTCTTTAGAGCGAGTTTGAATAGGGCCATGAACGTACTTTTAGTTCCCGATGCTGCGCATTTGATCGAGGACACTGTCTGCAGTCGGATTGACCAATTCGCCAACCACTTGCCCATCTTCGAGAAAAATAACTCGGTCTGAAAAACTTGCTGCTATAGGGTCATGGGTAACCATGACTATCGTCTGTTGGAGTTCTTTTGTCGCAAGTTGCATGAATTCGAGAATCTCATTTCCTGTTTTTGAATCCAGATTTCCCGTAGGTTCATCAGCAAAAATTATTTCAGGTTTACTTGCCAACGCTCGAGAAACCGCAACTCGTTGTTGCTGCCCTCCAGAAAGTTCATTTGGCCGGTGGTTTACTCGATCCTTTAGGCTGACAACTTCGACGATTTGGTCAACCCAAGATGCGTCAGGTTTTTTTCCCGCCAAGTCCACGGGCAGGGTGATGTTTTCAATAGCGTTCAGAGTGGGGACTAGGTTGTACGCCTGAAAAATGAATCCGATTTTTGAACGCCGTAATAAAGTCAGTTCACGTTCATTAAGTTCTGTGAGGTCGGTCTCTCCGATATAGACTTTTCCGCTCGTCAGGTCATCCAATCCGGCTAGGCAGTGCATGAGCGTAGATTTCCCAGATCCCGATGATCCCATGATGGCGGTAAATTTCTCTCTTGGGAAAGCAACGTCGATGTTATTTAAGGCACGGACTTCGGTTTCTCCGGATCCGTAAATCTTTGTTGCACCTGAACTTCGTGCAGCAGCTGACTCAAAGTGGTCGGTCAAGTCATCCATAGGTCTAATTCTCCTGGCGTTTTTTGAACTCTTATTGTCTCAGCTTAAACCCGACGGAGGCGAATAATGCGATCAAGATCTTGTGGGAATTGACGTAATCTTTGGAACCACATTTCCCGGTACTCCCCGTATAAGGAACGCTGCTGGTTCGACAGGTCGGTATCACCACGGACATATGCATGCAAGCTTGCAGAGAGTGTAGCGAGGAATGCAGAAAGCTCAGCACCCATCTCAGGCGACGGGTGTTCCGAGGCGGCCATTTGACATTGAGTAGCTTCCATGGCTTCGAGGATGTTCAATCCCTTCATTTCCTCGGAGGTTTTTCCTTCATCGATGGATCCGATAAAACCGTCTGCAAATTCAATGAAGTCCAAGACGGTGCTTTCAAATGTTTCATGCCATGATTCGAGACCCTGATCGATACTTACTCGAGGAGACTCCGCAAATAGAGATTCAGAATTTCCCCCTTTCCCCTGCTGGGTGGATTTGATTTCTGGGATCGAAAAAGATTTGGGTGGAGGTATTGAACGGGTCCTCAGATACACGAACACAATTATGACAAGGCAGCCGGCGCAAACCAGAAGAGGGAGTAAAAGGTCATTGGACATGAGAACTGAATTTTAGCCTAGGGGAAAATTGACTTAAAGAAATTTTAAACTTTCAGTTTTTTCTAGTAATGGTTGGCTTAGGTCCTGATTGTGTGTACTGTGACGGATGACACATCTTTTTACTCCAGAGTGGCTGATTCGACCGGGGGGCAATCAGCCACCTTGGGGTTACAGGGTGGCTCAACAGTCGATGATCATGGGGGTTTGATCATCGACTGGCCGCCTGTGCCTTAGCTGGATCAAGAAACGACTTTGATTTGGGCCGGTGGTGCTTCCATTGTTTCGATGCTTCCACAATTCCAGCAAGAGTCACCGGGTTTCCCTTTCCACGTCACGTCGCAAGACTGGCAAGTTACGGTGAGTCTTGTAGGACGGATTCGTCGAATTTTTCCCGTTCGTCTTTTTCCAACCACATTAGGACTGTAGGTTCTCTCACCTTGTGGTCCGGTGATGGTCTCCAGAAATATAAATGCTAAGGTATGCCCCCATATCCCCAAGGAAAGGTAAATTTATGAGTACCCCTGAGTGCCCAGCAGAAGATGGTTCGAGCCCGAGACAAACGTCGTTCAGTGGCCCTCCTCCGATGTGTATTGACCCATCTAAGGCTTACACGGCAACGATGCAGACTTCTTTGGGATCAATGGTTATTCACCTTGATGCAGTTGGAGCACCGAACACGGTCAACAATTTTGTTTTTTTAGCTAGATACCACTATTACGATAGTCTTATTTTTCACAGGATTATCAATGGTTTTATGTGTCAAGGAGGGTGTCCGGAAGGTTCAGGGAGTGGTGGCCCGGGATACCGGTTTGCTGACGAACTACCCGCTCCAGGCCGTTATGAGATTGGTTCGATCGCTATGGCGAATGCGGGGCCAGATACAAACGGCAGCCAGTTCTTCATCGTCCACGGGGCCGACGTGGGCCTGCCCCCCAACTACACGATCTTCGGGAACCTGACCGGCGGCGAAGATGTGCTGGACGCCATCGCCAACTCTCCCGTGACCACCGGCAGAAGCGGAGAGCCCTCCACACCGACTACACCTCTGGAGATAACCGACATAGAGATTCAGGAGTCGTAAAAAGCTGGGAAGGTCGGTACGAGGCTAAGGTCCGTACCAAAAAAGGAACTAACTAATCGGCGCTTTGGTCCACCGGGGTGGGCTGGAGCGTCGATTTCTGTTCCGGCCGTTTGGCCAGGATGAAACATGCGGCCCCGGCCATGTTGGTCAAGACCATCACGAGGAACGCGTCGGTGTAGGTACCTTGGACATCGCGCATCCAACCGACCAACGGCGCGGCAATCAGCAACAGCACGTTCATGGGCACGGTGGAGAGGCCCAATATCTTCCCGAACGACGCAGAGCCGAAGTAGTCGCCTCGAATGGCCACGGTCAAGGGATTGCGTCCGCCGAAGCCCGCTCCGAACAGAACCGCAAAGGCGTAGAAAGAAGTCAGCGAATCAGCAAGCACCAGAACGACCACGCCCAATGCTTGTAGGGTGGTGAAGAATGCCAAAGCGATCCTGATGGGAATCCGGCCGCCGACATAACCCCCAACCAACTGGAACCCCATGGCCACAGCGGTGTAAACGGAGACCACGAAGGCCGCATCTTGCAACTCGTGGCCCTTATCCACCATCAAGAGCCCCAGATGGGCCATGATGGCCAAGATCACCATCGAAGTGAAACCATGGCCGAAGGCAATCAACCAGAACGCCGGGGTCCTGAGCGCTTCGCCAGTGGTGAAGTCTACCTCTTGAGGAGTGGACGGAGGCGCCTGCGTGGCCACAGCCGCGGTTTCGACAACGGTGTCAGGCTTGTCGTTGTCGGGCAGAAGCCCGTAGTCTTCAGGGTAGTTCCGGATCAGCTTGGATATGGGGAAGGCGGCCGCAACCATGAATAGGCCTAGGATGGTGGCCGTCATGCGCCAACCGATGCGATCAAAGTCGGGGTTGATGGACCAGGCGATCACCGGCACCAGTACCAGCGCGCCCGCCCGGCTGCCCATGTTGGACCAGCCCAAAGCCATGGCCCTGCGACGGTGGAACCACCGGTTGAGCATGGTCATCAGGGGGATCCAA
The DNA here is from genome assembly GCA_913031515.1 of uncultured Acidimicrobiaceae bacterium. Taxonomy (GTDB): domain Bacteria; phylum Actinomycetota; class Acidimicrobiia; order Acidimicrobiales; family UBA8592; genus UBA8592. Next base: position 13,342 of record CAJWET010000030.1, read on the forward strand.
CTGCCCAGTCCCTGGCCCACCGCCATCAAGACATAGGCCAGATAGAACATCCACAGGTTCTGAACTTGGCCGAAAAAGATGAAGCCGCCGCCCAAGATGGTAAGCCCAATGAACACCATACGGCGGGTGCCAACTTTATCTGTGAGATAACCTTCGATGGGGCCCATCAACCCACCTTCCACTCGTGTAAAGGTGAGAGCGAGGCCCAACTGCGTCCGGTTCCAGCCGAATTGGCGCTCCAAGGCCACAGCCCAAACACT
>CAJWET010000031.1 GCA_913031515.1 uncultured Acidimicrobiaceae bacterium
CGTTACGGGAGATCCCCTCGCGACGATCCTGTCATGGTTTGAGGATGCGCTAGGAAAATTAGACAAATCCGGAATCAAAAGAGACCAGCTGATCTTAGACCCAGGAACTGGATTCGGACCCGCAGATTGGGTCTGGGAAGACCGATACAAATTTCAAGAAAGGATCTATAAGAACCTGGGGCGGCTCCGTGTTTTTGAATTGCCGATCTATATTGCACTGCCATGGAAAATGGAAGACGGCAGGAGGGACTTACTTGATATTCTTCTCGAGGTCGGATTTGATTACGGTCGCACCCATATCCCAGAGCAGATACTAGACGCTAGAAACGAAATGCATAGCATTTAGCTTGTTCCGAATACTCTTGAATAATCGGGTCAATCATTAGCGGGAATACGTTCCCGACGAATAGTTACCGCAGAATAGTCAAGAAGGTGTGGGACCGGAGGGCGTAGTTTCCGAACGGTGACATTCACTGCTTCTACTCGATCAATCCTAAGGGTTTCGTCTGCCAATCGTTGCGCAACCCGTTCAAGAAGGTGATGCTGTTCACCTGCAATGATATTTACGATTGTCTCAACTACTTCGGCATAATTGACAGTGTCGGCTAGTAGATCAGTTTGGCCGGATACGGATAGGTCACTTTCAAGTGTGACATCAACTTCAAAAGGCTGGGCTCGTTCTTGCTCTTCAGGCAAGACTCCTATCGTGCCCAAAGCCTTAATACCCTTTAACTCGATTCGATCAGCCATAGACACCTCTTCGTCCTTATATATGTTACCTTCCTTTTTCCCAGTTCGAGATAGCATTCTTTGTAACCAGTTCTATGGATCTTTTCGTATTCTCATAGGCGTTTTCTCTTCCTACCTCATCTTCTAATCCATAGATTGGAGCAGGGCAGGCAATAGTTTTCTCCCAACCCCCAGCGATGACTATCGCTGGGGTTCTTGTTTCTTGGGCGAGTGCTAATACACCACCCACGACTTTCCCCTCGAAGCTTGAGTCATCAACATACCCCTCTCCAGTAATCACAAGATCAACTTTCTCTATGGATTCAAGAAGTTCTACGGCCTCTGAAACTGCATCAAAACCGTTTGTCAAAGATGCTCCGATAGAGGCGAGTCCCCCAGCGAATCCGCCAGCTGCTCCCGCCATATCCATTGTTGAAACATCTATCCCCCGATCTTCGAGATACATCTGTGCAACCCTTTCAAGCCGGCGTTTAAGGAACTGGACTTGAGGTGCGGATGCCCCCTTTTGAGGTCCAAAGGTTTCTGCGGCTTGGTTGAAGCGGGTTTTGACGTCACATGCAACGATTATCGATACCTCTCGGAGTCTTTGAAGCGGTTGTAAGGCTTCAAGAGCTCCCAAACCGCCATCCGTCGTCGCTGAACCTCCAGCTCCTACAAGAATCTCTCTTGCCCCTCTTTCAATTGCTATTCCGATAAGTTGTCCGGTACCAAATGTCGTCGCAGCGATAGGGTCATTACCTTCGATACCACCCGCTAATGTAAGCCCGGAAGCTTGCGCCATTTCGATAACAGCGAAATTGCCATGGAGTCTCCAAAGAGCTTCTACTGGACTGTTAAGAGGACCCATGACTGTATCAGTTCGGTTAGGCCCTCCAAATGCCTCAACAGTTCCCTCACCCCCATCAGCAAGTGGTTGCAAGTAGACCTCATGCTGGTTACCCAGAGCCTTTCTGATTGATTGGGCAGCAGTTTGAGCGGATACGGTTCCTTTGAACTTGTCTGGAGCGACAAGGATCCTCATAAGAGGCCTCCGAATATTACTCTTCAGGGGGGTAAAGGTCAGATCCTAAAAGCACCAAGATGTTTGCTTCCGATAGATCTGCAACGGGAAGGGCAGCGGGCATGGGAATAACATTGGCAGAATCAACATTTATGATTAAACCAACATTCCGGGCATCCAGTTCATATCCATTCGCATAGTACACGAACGAAAATTCGGGTACCTCTTCGCTTGTAGCATTGACCGGAGGTAGGCCATTGTACCCTTGGTCAGAAATAAGCACATCCCGAACTGCAGAAGCTGCACCGGAGAAGTCCGTGCCATTGGCAACAAGGATTCGGACCTCAGCGGGAGGATGGAGTACGGATTCACTGCTCGAAACGGGTTCGTCCTGTGCTGGCGGCGTGCTTTCTGAATCTTCAGTTCCTTCTGTTACAGCTTCTTCTTCTTCCGTCGTTTCTTCTTCGTTTTCACTAGTCGTTTCACTTGTTTCCTCAGCACTCTGGACCACTGAGAGTGATCCAGAGGTATCCGACGTATCGTTGAAACCTTCACTTAAAACTATGACGCCGATCGCGACAAAAACCCCAAGAAGCAAAATCCCTTTTCCGGCGATATTCATGTCAAGCGTCTCCTGAGATGTCGGCGATAGCGTTCTCCATACTAAAACTTACCGCTAGTTTTAGCGAATTGGTGACTGAATCAAAGGTATACCATAACGGATGGAACGACGTTTGGTTCGCGACCTGCGTAAGCGGCGGATCACAAGAGGATCATATTGTAGAGCTTCGTCCGTATCTATAAGAGAGTTCCGTATTTGGTAGTACCTAGAAGGAGAAATCCCGAATCTTTGCCGAATAGCGGCTTCTTTTGAGACTTCTAACCGCCAAGCCATTCTTTCAAAATCAATAATCGCAATGTCTCTATCACTAAGTACCACAGACCGATGGTATCCGTCTTGGGGTGCATAGTCGGGGATGTAATAATTCCCTACAGGACGCAAAAGATCTAGAAATGTCCGACACGTTACGCTGCAGGCTTCCTATTCTATTTTGGATTTAAGTTAAAATTGAGCCGGGTGTCGGAATCGAACCGACGACATCTTCTTTACAAGAGAAGTGCTCTGCCAACTGAGCTAACCCGGCGTGTCTTTAGTTTACGAACAATACGTTCCCATCACCATGTTTTATCCACGGCGTTTTTTGGCAATTTCAAAACAAGCTATAGCTGCTGCAGCGGAAACATTAAGTGATTCTATTGACCCAAGTATTGGAATCTTTGCAATCAAATCGCATCTTTCTCGACTTAATCTACCGAGTCCTTGCCCCTCACTGCCTAAGACGAGCGCAAGAGGTTCGTCAGCGACTTCTACTTCGTAGATCTCTGTTGAAGCGTTAGAGTCTAGGCCAACTGTCCAAACCCCTTTTTCTTTCAATATTTTTAGTCCTTTGGGTATTCCGCTCACCGAAGCAATTGGAAGGTGCTCAATCGCCCCTTGAGCAGTTTTCGCGACGGCGGGTGTAATTCTAGTAGCACGATGCTTCGGGAGTAGAACACCGGTTACTCCAGCGCATTCCGCTGTTCGAAGCATCGCGCCCAAGTTTCTCGGGTCTAAGATCCCGTCCATAACCAGTATGAAGGGTTTCCTTCCAGAAGATAAGAGGTCGTCAATTTCAAGATTTGGGAGAGGTTCGGCAAATGAAACAACTCCTTGAGGAGATTCCGTAACAGCAAGGGAATCAAATTTTGATCGTGGCACCTCGTAAACAGGCACTCTTCTTTCCACCGCAAGGTCCTTGATTTGGGCAAGAATAGGTGCTGGGTCAAGACCGGCAACAAGTATCACTTCTCGGACTCTGCGTTTTCCGGCTAGAAGGAGCTCACGAACTGCTTGCCTACCTTCAACGACCTCTCCTCCTACTCCTTTGTTGGGATTAGTCCGGATGCTTCTTTCATGGATTTGTTTCCCCTTGGCGTACTTAGGTTTGTGTCGTTGATGGTTATTACGCGCGTTACGGTTTCGTTGATTCTTTTGCTGTTTCGGATTCTTAGCCATCTGACTTACTTAGTAGGCATACGGCAAAGCATGCAATTCCATTAAAAGCAGTTAATCCTTCTGAAGTTTTTCCTTTGAGCGTTACTGGTGCTTGAACCACTTCAGAGATATTTGATTCCATTAGAGTTCGGTTTGACTGGATTTTCGGTACTTCAGCGATAATGGAGCAGTCTATGTTGACGATGTCCCACCCTTCCTTCGTTAATAATTCAACTACATGACGAAGTAATTGGAGGCTGTCAGCGTTCAGATACTCCGGGTCGCTGTCGGGGAATAACGTCCCAATATCGCCAAGCCCAGCTGGGCTGAGAAGGGAATCCATACACGCATGTATCACAACGTCTGAATCCGAGTGTCCTGCAAGTGCATATTCCGATTCGAAAGTCACCCCTCCAAGAATCAATGGCCGGTCAGGGTCACTTATGTAGCCATGGGAATCGAATCCGTGGCCGATTCTCATCATTTGTTCGCTCCCCTCTTTGGCTGAAACCATACCAGCATCAGATGGATTAGTACGATATTCACTTTGGTATGCATTAAGCAATATACATAAATTGTTTTCTTAACCCTGATGGACTTAGCCTCAATTTGAGGTGATCGAACTGCTTCGACGTATTAGGCTAAAGACACAATGATTGACGTTAACTTTCTTTCCTCGATAGACCTGTTCGCCGAAGTAGGTCCGGACCTGCTGGAACCTATAGTCGAAAAATCCGACGTTCAGGAACTTCGGCGAGGTGACATCTTATTTAGCGAAGGGGATACCGCAAATGACCTCTATATCGTTCTGAATGGGCGGGTAGCAATAGCGAACAGATCATTTGATGGCCGTGAGTCAGTAATTGCGCTTATGGAATCAGGTGATTTATTCGGAGAGATGCCGCTTTTCCGTCCAGACGGCCGTTCCGCTGATGCACGTGTACTTGAGAATTCTTCAGTAGTCGTGATTCCATACGCTCCAGTGAAGGCTCTCTATATCGAACATCCTGAAATGCTATGGAAAATAGTCGACATGCTAGCTGAACGACTAAAAATCATGGATATAGCTTTAGCTGATTCGATGTTCCTAGATGTTACGGGCAGGACAGCAAAGCGCCTTCTTGAACTTGCGGGAGAAAATGAAGAATTTGAGCTTCCAGTTACCCAAGAAGAACTTGCTGGAATGATCGGAGCTTCAAGAGAGCGAGTGAATAAGTCTTTGGCTTCGTTTATCAAGCTTGGTTGGCTTACTCAAAATGGTGAGAAATACGTCATCCTTGATCGGAAACAGCTAGAAATACGTTCAAGCTAATTTAAGAACTTGTTTTATCGCCGAGTAAATTCTGAAAGTTTCCGCACAACAGGATGATTCGAAGAAAGCTTTGAATTTCCTCCAGAGTTGAGAAAAACAGTTTTCATTCCTAGATTGGCAGCTGAATCTAACACATTCTCCGAACCATCAATTACGAGGCACGATTGAAAAGGAATGCCGGCAGCTTTTCGCAAGACTTCGAATGCCGCTGGGTCAGGCTTTCGGACTCCCGATTCTGCGCTTACCACCCAAGGTTGCATACCGTGAAGCCCGTACAGATCACGGAGAGCATGCGACCATTCTGCAAAATCGTTTGTTACCACCCCTATCGGAACTCCTCGTTTATGCATCGTTTGAAGGAAGTCTTTCACTCCAGAACGTAAGTCGAAGCTGAGGACATATTCCTTATCGATACTTTGGGATTCTCCTTCAACTCCGACTTGTTTCCAGAAGTCATGAGAGGAAAGACGACCTAATGTCCCTTGCCGGTGAAGCTCGTTGATTTCATCTTCATCGAGATCCCCTCCCTTATCCCTGATGAACGCGATCAAATGATCCTTTGGGTCATTGCTTTGGAGAAAAAGAACATTGTGCATGTCAACTACGAGGAGACGGACGGACGAGGGCTGTTGCTGCATGGCAGCGGGAGAGGATTGATTAACCCTAGGGATCGTGGTGTTGACTGGGGACGGACGGCGAGGTGGTTGTTTCTTCGCATGTCGAATGTCTAGAAACCAGTTCAAGGCTGTCATAAGTAATGCTAAGGCAAGTAGCGCCAGCAGTGCCAATATCGCCCAGCCTAAGATTTGATTTCCTCTATGAATACTCTCCCCCGTAGCATCAATGGAGCGTTGCTCCCCAAGCGGGATGTCATATGACTGCTCACCTGCACCCGGAAGATTAATCGTAATTTTCATTGATACGCTATCTTCCGGATTCTGGCCGAGATCAGCTTCGAGCTTTTCTAGGGAAATTCCCAAGGGAGGTTCTTCCAAAAGGCCGGAAAGTTCAGCATCAGTGAACATGTTGAACCCTTCTCGAAGGTCTACTTTCCCTGAGACGCCATAAACACGTTTCTCGTTCGAAGAATCTAAAGAAATTATCCATCCGGTGAAGGCATTTGGTGAACTCGTTAGTTCTTCAAGGATCCCTTGAAGGTCTTCGGGACTAAGGAATGCCTTAGATGCTTCATACCATACGCGGCCATCTGCCGCCTTTCCAGTAGCTTGGAATTCCCAACCATTGGCGGAGAGGTCAGAGGTTCGCAGGATTGTTTCGAGATCCGTGAAGACATCCTGATCCTGTGCGATAGGATCCAGGCCTATTCCAGCTGTTACCATGCCAGAACCATCTTCTTGGACATCTATCGTGACCTGAAGTTGAATGTTGCAGGCAGCAACTAAAAACATCAAGATGAGAGATAGACATGCTATGCGGATTTTTCGGAAAGCCACCTTTGCATGGTAACCCGAACAGATAAAGACTCCGAATGTTTCTTCAAACTTGGCTATGAAAATCTCATATTTACTCTGCCGCCACAAATTCTTCAACAGAGGGTGGTTCAAACCCTTCTACAGCTTTGAACACAATTGATCTTTGGTTGGGTTCATCTTGATCCGGTTCGACATCAACAACAATTATTTGTCCAGCTTTAAATTCTTTGAGAAGGAGTCTCTCTGAAAGAGGATCTTCAACCAAGCGCTGGATTGCACGACGCAACGGGCGGGCTCCAAGTTCAGGATCATAACCTTTTTCTGCTAGGTGATGTTTCGCATCGACTGTTACCTCAAGTCCCATACCTTGCGATTCAAGTTGGATAGCAACGCGAGCCATCATGAGGTCAACGATCTCGGTTACTTCGCTGCGCGACAACTCATGGAAAACGATGACTTCATCAACCCTATTGAGGAACTCCGGCCTAAAGTGTTCTTTCAATGAATCCGTGACCCTTTCTTTCATCCGTGCATATGTTACTGATTCATCATTTTTTGTAAATCCTAGATTCGCTTTGCGAAGGTCACGAGTTCCAAGATTGGATGTCATGATCAACACCGTGTTGCGAAAATCGACAGAGCGCCCCTGGGCATCTGTAAGTCGACCTTCCTCCAGGATTTGTAAGAGCGTATTGAAGACATCGGGATGGGCTTTTTCAATTTCATCAAAAAGCACAACAGAAAACGGTTTTCTTCGAACCGCTTCAGTTAATTGTCCTCCTTCTTCGTAGCCGACATATCCCGGCGGTGAACCGACGAGACGGCTTACGGTATGTTTTTCCATATATTCGGACATATCGAGACTAATCAGTGCCTGTTCGTCTCCGAATAAGAACTCTGCCAGGGTTTTAGCTAGTTCAGTTTTCCCTACACCCGATGGTCCAAGGAAAATGAAAGAACCAGAAGGGCGTTTGGGATCTTTCAAGCCAGCTCGAGTCCGACGAATCGCTTGGCTTACTGCCTTAATACTGTCCGCTTGCCCAATGACACGTTTGTGTAACTCTGTTTCCATTCGAAGCAATTTTGCGGTTTCTTCCTCTGTCAATTTGTACACAGGAATGCCGGTCCACACGGAGAGAACTTCAGCTATAGCTTCTTCATCAACTTCATCAAAAAGATCGACACCTGAATCCTTCATTTCTGTTTCTATGTCTTCCTTTTTTTGTAAAAGGTCTTTTTCTCGATCTCGAAGACGTCCGGCTTCCTCAAAGTCTTGTGTCTCTACAGCAGTTTTCTTTTCTTGCGTAACTTGAGTGAGTTCATTCTCAACTTCTTTAAAGTCGGGCGGGGTTTCCATCCTTCTAAGCCGGAGACGGGAACCCGCTTCATCAATAAGGTCTATAGCCTTATCTGGAAGGTGTCTATCCGAGATATACCTATCAGCTAGATTCGCAGCTGCCACTAGAGCCTGGTCAGTGATTGTGACTTTGTGGTGTTCCTCGTAACGGTCGCGTAATCCTTTCAGAATTTCGATTGTGAGCGGAACGGAGGGTTCATCCACAACTATTTTTTGAAAGCGGCGTTCGAGGGCGGCATCTTTCTCTAAATGTTTGCGATATTCGTCCAGCGTTGTGGCTCCGATAGTCTGTAGTTCTCCTCTAGCAAGCATCGGTTTGAGGATTGAAGCTGCATCTATAGCTCCCTCCGCTGCGCCTGCTCCAACAAGCGTGTGGAGTTCATCGATAAATAAAATAATGTCTCCACGCGATTTGATCTCTTTTAAAACTTTTTTGAGTCGCTCCTCGAAATCTCCTCGATACCGAGAGCCAGCTACCAGAGCACCCAGATCCAAGGTGTATAGCTGTTTATCTTTCAGAGGTTCGGGAACGTCATCTGCTGCAATTGATCTCGCCAACCCTTCAACAATCGCCGTCTTTCCAACTCCAGGTTCACCGACAAGAACTGGATTGTTTTTGGTTCTCCGGCTTAGGACTTGCATAACCCGCTCTGTTTCTCGAACTCTCCCGATGACTGGATCAAGTTTTTTCTCACGGGCTAGTTGTGTAAGGTTCCTTCCAAACTGGTCAAGGACCAATGAACCAGAAGCTGCATCTCCGCTGCCACCACCCGTTGTAGCTGAAGCTCTTTCCTTACGACTTCCTTCAGGCCCGGCTGCTCCAGATCCGGAGTACCCTGATAGCAGTTGGATAACCTGTTGACGCACTCGTGATAAATCTGCTCCTAGCTTCGTCAATACTTGGGCGGCGACGCCTTCACCCTCTCGGATGAGGCCAAGCAGTATGTGTTCGGTTCCGATGTAATTGTGTCCAAGCTGAAGAGCTTCACGAAGACTTAGTTCTAAAACTTTCTTAGCTCGAGGGGTGAAAGGGATGTGGCCACTAGGGGATGAACCACCTTGCCCAATGATTTCTTCAACCTGGTCACGAACAGCTTGAAGAGAAATCCCTAAAGATTCGAGAGCTTTAGCGGCGACGCCTTCACCCTCATGGATGAGGCCAAGCAGTATGTGTTCGGTTCCGATGTAATTGTGATTAAGCAGACGCGCTTCTTCTTGTGCAAGAACCACAACCCGACGTGCCCTGTCTGTAAATCTTTCGAACAAAAGCTCAACCTTTCATAAGATATTTTCATTCTAGTACTTTGCGTAACAATACGATAAACGTACTTCAAAGACACTACTTTTCTCTGTCACCTATGTACAACGTAAAAACCACGGTATTTCTTCCAAATTTCTTCCAAAAAAGTCCAAATATCTATATTCGTTAAAATTCTTTGCAGTTTCACGCAAAGATTTATACAAAACCATCGTGAACTAGGGAGATCTCACTGCCTAGAAGTCGCTTCTTTGAACAATTTTCTTAAGAAAGTGGCGTCTCCGCGCAGGGGTCATACACTGCCCACATATGGCTCTGCTATCACATTTGTCAGCTCTTCCAACTCTCGATGATGACCTTGCCCTCGTTGAGTCAAAATTAGAGAATTCCGTTTTGGCGAAAGATCCCTACCTGACAGAAATAGCAAAGCATTTAATTTCAGCAGGGGGCAAGCGAGTCCGGCCGGGTTTCACAATAGCTTCTTCTGGGGTGGAGATTTCAGAGGCCGCGCCAGCAGCGGAGGATGTCCTCATGGGTGGAGTCGCCGTTGAATTAGTCCACCTTGGATCGCTCTACCATGACGACGTGATGGATGAAGCTGAAAAAAGGCGAAGTGTCCCGTCAGTGAACGCTGTGTGGGGAAACCATACCGCTATTTTGGCAGGTGACTTTCTACTCGCCCGAGCGTCGGAAATCGCCGCTTCCCTTGGAACAGAAATCGCGGGGCTCTTAGCGAGAACCATAGGAGAACTATGTGAAGGGCAAATTCTCGAACTCCAGTCAACTTACAAACCTGACCGGACTGAAGAGAGCTACGAACAGTCAATTTCAGGGAAAACCGCTTCTCTTCTGTCTACTGCATGCCGGATAGGAGGGCTCGCTGGAGGGTTACAGAGGGATAATATCGAACACTTAACAAATTTCGGCCATGCATACGGAATGGCTTTCCAAATCGTTGATGACATTCTTGATGTTGTCGCTACGGAAGATCAATTAGGTAAACCTGCAGGGAACGATCTGATTGAAGGGGTGTACACACTTCCTGTTCTCTTCGCCTTGGAATCGGATTTAGGAAATCAGCTTCGGGAACTCCTCGGGAACGAGTTGAATGAGGAGGAAAGAGATCGGGCACGTGACCTGATCCGATCAACTGATGCTGTAGAAATGGCGCTCACACGAGCACAGCATTGGGCCCACGAAGCCGAACTAGAACTGGGGTCACTTCCTTCTTCTCCAGCAACCAACGCCCTGTTCGCTGCCACAACGCACCTTCTCGAACGGGCAAATTCGGCTGGCTAATTATTTCCTATCAGAACTACTCTAAATTCCGCTGTTCAGAAGGTGGCTGCTCTGGCCGCAGGGTTGGAAAAAGAATCACATCGCGTATCGTTTGGACATCAGCTAGGAGCATGATCAATCGGTCGATACCTATTCCGATTCCACCTGTAGGAGGTAGACCGTACTCTAGGGCACGGACATAGTCGAAATCGACTACCATCGCTTCTTCATCCCCTGCCTCATTTTGCGCTAACTGCTCCTCAAATCGCCTTTGCTGTTCTTCTGCATCTACTAGTTCAGAGAATCCATTGAGTATTTCTCTTCCAGCAATAATCGCTTCAAATCTCTCTGTGTATCCATCTTTCTCACGATGCTCTCTGGAAAGCGGTGATACTTCGAGCGGATATTCGGTGACAAAACATGGGTCCCATAAATTTGGTTCGACCGTTTTCTCATATATTTCTAGAAGTAATTTCCCAGAGCCGTACGCTGGCAAAGCTTCAATATCTAATGAATCACATATACCACGGAGTTCATCTAATGGAGTCTCAAGTGAAATTTTTAACCCCGCGTGCTCTTCTATCAAATCCAGAAGTGTCGTTCTCCTCCATGGCGTAGTTAAATTAATTTCTTTTCCGTCATACGCGATCACTGCCGTACCCGTTAATTCGATCGCAAGATGCTCAATAAGGTTCTCAGCCAACTCCATGATGTCATTCCAATCCGCATACGCCTGATAGAGCTCAAGCATGGTGAATTCTGGATTGTGCCGAGAAGAGATCCCTTCATTTCTGAACACTCTTGCGATTTCAAAGACTTTCTCGAAGCCTCCCACAATCAACCTTTTGAGATAAAGCTCTGGAGCAACTCGTAGGTAAAGTTCTGTGTCGAGTGCATTGTGGTGCGTCGAGAAAGGACGAGCTAAGGCGCCCCCCGGGATGGGGTGGAAAACGGGAGTCTCTACCTCCAGAAAATCCTTGCTTTCCAACCACCGTCGGGTGAGAGAAAGCATATTGCTGCGCATAAGAAAAGTCTCCCGAGTGTCTTCGGTTACCCAAAGATCCACATATCGTTGCCGATAACGCGTCTCCGGGTCAGTGATTCCATGCCACTTATCAGGAAAGGGCCTATGCGCTGATGCCAGAACAGTCCATTGTTGAACTTTTACTGACAATTCTCCTCTCTTTGTCTTCATAACCTCCCCTGAGACTCCTACCCAATCCCCGATATTGAGGTTGATAAAAGAATCATATTCAGGAGTGACCTTTGCAGGAGCAAAGAGTTGAATACGCCCCGTCGTGTCCTGCAGGACACCAAATGCGACCTTGCCTTGACTTCGTCGCAACATAAGTCTTCCTGCTACTGTGACAGTCTCTCCAGAACTAGTTCCTTCTGCTAACAAACTATGTTCGTCGCGAATCTGCTTTGTTGTCGCAGTTACGTCAAATCGATACGGGAGTTCCATCTGAAACTAAGTGTCGCAGGCGTTGAGACCCATTGCTTGGAATTCAAAATTGTTTTTACCCTGACAGACGTTTGCATGAAACAGTGGAGGGTTTTAGGAGATTCCGACGTATGGGTCGACATTGTCGATGAGTCTTGCTTTCCCAAACTTCGCGGCAAGAAGGATTCTTGCTCCGGGACCAATCTCAGTAATACTACCTAAGGAATTGCCCTCTACTACTTCAACATAATCAAGAACCACTCGAGGTTCGGTTGCGATTTCATCCACTATTAGAGTTCTAATGACAGAGGCTAATATTTCTCCTGATTGGACGAGTTCGGACGCTTTTTGTAAAGAACGAGAAAGAACTGAAGCAGACAGGCGTTCTTCTGCGGTTAGATACGCGTTTCTACTCGAAAGAGCTAACCCATCTGAGTGACGAATTGTTGGACATCCAACTACGTTGATACGAAATGAGAGATCGCGCGCCAGCGTTGAAACGACCTGCAGTTGTTGCCAGTCTTTTTCCCCAAAATAAGTATTGCATGGGCCAGTGATATTAAAAAGTTTCGTTACAACTGTAGCTACACCAGAAAAATGAGTCGGACGTGACCTGCCTTCCATACTTGTAGTCAAATTGTCGACATGTACTGAAGTGTGAACCGGTTTCGAATACATCTCTTCGAGAGAAGGCACAAAAAGCAGGTCAACGCCTACCGCTTCACACTGTTCTCTATCACTTTGAAGGTCTCTAGGGTAACTTGAAAGGTCTTCTCCCTCGCTGAATTGCAATGGATTCACGAAAATGGTTGCCATTGTTATATCGTTCTCTTCAATTGAGCGTTCAATTAGAGAGATATGGCCCCCATGAAGATAGCCCATAGTTGGTACTAAACCGACTGATTTGTTTTCTGCTCTAGCTTCATCGAGGCATTCATGGACTTCAGCTTTTCGGGAAATAAATCTCATGAGTTCATATTTTGGGAGCTAGCTGGCTGTGTTGCAAATTCTTGCGCTGCTTCTGTAATCCTACGGTACAGCTTTCTTTCAGATTCGGGGAAAGCATTTGAGAAGCTTAAACCAGTCCTACCTGACCTTACGATTCGGATACGCATAGTTACCAATCTGCTATTCGATTAACCTGACCCTCTTCTGGGTCATTCCAATCTTCGAGAAATGCCGGAGCTAATTCACCTAAAGGCATCATGACGAATGCTCTATCCCGCATTCGGGGGTGTGGAACTATAAGGTCGGGTTCGTTGACTTCTTGTCCTTCGACCCAGAGGACATCAACGTCTAAAGTTCGAGGACCCCAGTGAACCTCTCGTAATCTGTTCGCATTTGCCTCCAACATTTGTGCAAGATCAAGAAGGTTTCGTGGGGAGAGGTTCGTATCAAGTTCGGCGACTATGTTCAAAAATTTATTTTGGTCTGGACCACCGATGGGGTCAGTCTCGTACACTCCGGAAACTCCGACAAGATCAGGGATGCCGTTTACGGCATCCTGAAGGTACTTCATCCGATCACCAAGATTCGATCCCAGTCCTAGAAATACTTGTGGCATGAAAGAACTCTATTCAGTAATGATCTCTTCAAAGTTTGGACTCTCAAGAGTTTGAGAGCTTTCATCATCTATTAGAACTCCAGGTTCTTCTTCAGGAGTGAGTTCTTCAGGGGACGGTAGCTTCATTGCTGCAGAAACAATTTCTCGCCCATGGGATCCAATGACACGA
>CAJWET010000032.1 GCA_913031515.1 uncultured Acidimicrobiaceae bacterium
CAAATCACCGACCTTTTCGACAAAGTAGCTGTAGAAACAACAATGATCACTCAGGTTGGAATCGCAGTACATAGCGAAATAGAAACAGATGGAACGAAGGACTATCAATTCCAATCGTATCTGATAGCGACAGATCAGAGGCTCCTTGACGTCCGGCGGACTCTCACGGGGAAAATTAGTCGCATCGCTGGGGAAATAAAATACTTCAATATCACTTTGTGTGAATTTAAGACACGCCAATTGAAAATCAAGACGGAACACGGAGATACCTTTTTAGACACGCTGAAATACACAATCCCAAAAATTCATTTGAAAGACGCTGAAATTTTTGCCAATGAAGTCTCCAAAAAGATACCAGGCAGATAGACCGTTCTGGTGCGGATCAATTTGACCTTTAGTTACGCTTGTGCAAAAAGAACAAGCAGTAAACCCCTTACATATCTGCGTGTGTTAGAGGCTATGTGTGTACAGGAGTTTAATTCTTGCAAACTGGTTCGCTGGAGTAGAGAATACAACTCGCATTTAGTATGTTACGAAATCTGTGGCCTTGACCCTTCATGCTGACAGTGTTCGTAATGGCTTAAAACAAAAATTCTAAATTCCGGAATTATGAGCTTCTAACATAATTCGAATTATCAGGGTTTACCGGAGGAAGTATCGATGACAGAAGTGGCGACCTTCCCCTCTAAAGAATCTCGTTCTTTTAGTTTTAAGATAAAAAAGACTATCGCGGAAAGAGTAGCCAATAGATATGGGTCAAAAATTTGCCACCATTCACCCGAACTCAAAGGGTTACTAAGAAGAGAATTCCGCACTTTCGGTTGTGGGGGGGAAGGTTCACCTGTCAAATTAGCGAATAATAAAGGTACGCCCTCCAACGCAATAATACCAGCAACCATTATCCAGAGAAGCCCAAGGCGGCGACTTGCCACAGATGGCATTCTCTCTCGGGGTTTAATGGTCAGAACTCCAGCGGAATAAAGACGTTTAACCGCCAAAAGTCCAAGGACGGTGACTATCGCGTTGATTCCAAAGTGCCACCAGATCCGATAAGTTGATAATTCTGAACCTGAAAGCAAGCCAAAGAGGGTGGAAAATCCCCATGCTTTTCCATTGATGATTAAAGTGAGAGTAAGAGTGCAGTGTTCCGCAAAATGAAACCCTTGGAAGAAGACAGTCCCCTTGATAATCGGGTCATCAATTTTTGACATTTTTGCAATCGTTGCCATTGCAAGTACACCACTTAAGAAAATACCATTTCCGACTAGATGAAGTAATTCCGCTCCGCATGAAGTCACTTGACTCGACTGGATTCCTAGATTGCAGAAGTATGCAAGGCCATTACGTCCTGTTTCTGCCCAAGGGGTTAGCCATGGTTTTGCATCCGAGTTAAAGACCCAATATCCAAGTTGTAATCCATGTTCCAAGACGTGGAATAACTGAAAACCAATCGCGGCGAGGATAACTCCAGTAAGTATGACTGTCTTTTTTTGACGCTTTCTCGTGAAAGCTACTGCAAATGCAAGGAAGGAGAAGCCGAGCATGAGAATCAACATCGCCCCTACAATTTTACTCGGATTAATAAAACTCATTACCACCCCACAGTAGCTGAAGCAAGAAAAGCGCCACCAACAACCAACAAGACTAGATTTGATATTCTTTTGGTAAGTGATTGATTCGAAGTTTGGATCTTAACCTGTTTGAGAGGCGCTGGTGGTTTCTCAGATGGAAAGGAATCATTACTAGAGGGAACAACTATTTCTTGACATTTAACCTCAAACTCTTCATCGGTTATTAGACCATCGTTACGTAATGCTTCAAGCTCACGTAGTTTCTTCATCCAATCTGACATGTTTCTAGTTTAGGGGATGACTGTGTTTGTTATATGTGTGTGTGGGTGCTGGAGGCTATGTGTTTACAGGGGTTTGTGAATGGCGTGTTAGATTAATTTTATGAGATTTTCACTAATAGTTTCATTTACGATGGTTATTGCCGAGTAGTAAAGGACAACGTGAAAGTAATGCAAAGTGACCAACTCGTAGATAAGCAGAAAATCATAGATCTCACCATTGCATACACGTGGATTATTGATCGTGGCCCTCGGGAAAAACTCCGAGAGATATTTACTGATAATGCAGTGTTCATCATTGACGTCAAAAACTACAGTGGTGTTGACGCAATAATCAACAAAATTGAGAGGACCCTTGGTGGCTTATCTGCGTCTCAACACCTTATTTCGAATCATCAGGTGTTGATTGATGGAGATAACGCTACATGTAGTTGTTATATTCATGCACAACATACCCTTCGCGGAATCGAAGATGGTGATAACTACATTATGGCTGGACGTTATATAGATAAGTTAATTCGGGTTGATACCAACTGGCGTATCACTGAGAGGAAATTAATTCTTGATTGGGCTGAGGGAAACCCTAAAGTGCTTGCGCGTAGAAAATAGTGCTAGAGACTATGTGTTTGCAAGGGTTTAAGAACTTCGTGTTATGTTATTTCAATGAAGAAGTCTGGAATTGTTCTTGTTGCTTTGGGTTTACTAGCTGGCCTTGTTGGCTGTGGGGATGGCTCTACAGTGAGTTCTGACCCTGCTCCGACACCAACGAAAACACGAACAGCACCTTCACAACCATCCGTATCACCACAACCAACACCTACATCTGGACCTACCGATGTCAATGAGGGTATTGACCCCGATGAAAGCGCTGCACATTTTACTCCAAGCAATTTTTGCGAAGAATGGGCTGACAAATGGATCGAAGTCATTTTAGCTACGCCGGATATTTCCGGCGGATATGAGAGCCTTGCTGCTCTTCCGGAACTTCTCCAACCTCAATATCAAGCTATGGCTGATACTTGGACATGGGTTGCTGAGGCGTTACCTTCGGATCAGGAGGAACTAATAGAAAACAGTCGTATGTTGGCGGAAGGCATTGCAGCTATTGTTCCTCTCCTGACCATAGAAACAGTCGACCAAATCGATTTCTCAGAGCATGATGAACTAGCAGGGCCGGTCTCTGCATATATTTTAGCAGAATGCACTGGGCACTTGAATGGTTTTGACCCCAGCGCAATGTTCGCCGGATTGGAAGAAATCTCGTAGACACGCATAACTTTAGATTGACAAGAGATAAGTAAAGGTTCTGACCTTACCTTCTAAGACCCCCAGTTATCTCTGATAGCGGAGAATAGAACCTAGAGCGAGAATCACTACCACAGTCGAAAGAACCTGAAGAGCATTTAGCGATTCTCCTAAAAAAATCCACGCTAATGCAGCTGCTGCTACAGGTACGAACAAAGTAAAGATAGAGCCAACCCAAAGAGGAATACGCACAAGCGACCAATTCATTAGGGAATGTCCGATAACTCCTGCGATAGCAGCGAGAAGCAGAAGCCAGAGAATATTTTCTCTAGAAGGAACTGTAAATGATATCCCTAGGACTAAAGCAATAATGAAGCTCATGATGGCAGTTATTGCCCCTGTGGATGCTGTGTATTCCATCGGAGTGATTCTGTCTTGTGTTTTTTTCGAGAGGATAAAGTATGCAGACCATGCAAAAAGTGCTCCTACGGAAAACAAGTCCCCTGTCAAATTCCATTCAGCTGAACCTGTTGATCCGACTAGAACTCCGACCGTACCGAGTAGGGCTACGAGTCCGATTCCTAGCTCTCGCTTTCGGAGTTTCTCTCCTAATACCTTATATCCATAGATAGATACGATGATCGGTTGCAATGAGCCGATGGTCATAGCATTCACAATCGTGGTACGTTTCAAAGCCTCATAGAAAAATGCGACGTCAAGGCCCAAGGCCAATCCCCCCCAAATTGATACACGTAACGCACGGATAGTGAGAGGAGTTCCTTTTGCCATCATGAAGATCGCCAACAAAGAGGAATAGAAGGTGAATCGGTACACAGCTATTTCACTAGAACTCAGAGAGATATGCTTAATGATGACTCCAGATGCCCCCCAAGCGGTTACAGCGACAGCGGCACCGATCAAGGCAACCGTTGCTTCTTGGTTAGATTTTTGCAAAGGGGTCGAGGGCATTAATACATTCCACCATAGTCTGCTAAGAGGTTCCTTATCGTGGGTGTGTAAGCGTGAATATAGTTGCAGGACAGTTCTAAGGCTATGAGGGGGAGACTGAACCAAGATTTTGTGGGAAAGAGTTAGGTGTTTAGGAAGCCCATCGTTCCATCTCCTGCGGTGTCAGGAGTTCCGCTGAACACGCATGAAGCCAGGTATCACCATACTCACCAGTCCCCTCCAGCAGCCGAGTCGCAACGAAGGAAATGTCTGTCGCTTCTTGCATAGTTTGTTTCCACCGTTGGAAAAAGTCAGCTTCTCCCCAGTCAAGGCTTCTTTCTGCTGCGTGTAGATAACACGTTTCTACCCATTCTTCAGCAGAGATACTCTGAATGTCGGAAAGTAGCCATTCGATAGAGAAGGCGGCTGCCATTGCCTCTATGACCCATTCTCGTGCTGCAGCTTCAGCTTCGGGATCAACGTCAGTGCCGCAGTATTCAGCAGGGTCTCCGCCTCCCTCAACTACAGCGGCCCAGCACGGAACTTCACATTCCCCAGTCCAGTTTCCGTCCTCATCCAAGACCGGATCTTTTGTTACCTCACCGCCGGACTGCTCGATACATGCGGCTACCGCTTGTGTCATTTCTTCCTGGTAAGCAGGAGTACTAGATTCTTTGGATTCTTCCTGTTGAGCAGTAGTACCAAGAGGTTCTTTGGAGCTTTCTGATCCGCCGCAGGCGACGACACTGCCCATCAAAACAGCGACGCTGATGATGCTTGTTGCGATCCCTTTAACCATGCGTTCTAGCTTAGGGCAGAACTGAATTGTTACATATATAGGGGTGCTAGAGGCTATGTGTTTACTGGGGTTTAATAGTCAGATACGTATCTGCCATCGCCATCTCGGCACCTATCGAATCTGCAGTTCGCCCTTGTCCATGCTCTTGCAGACGGTCAAAGCGGTCTGAGGCGCATCCAGTTGGGTGGAATCCACCACATGCTTCTCATACCCATCAAGGTGGGAGGTAAACTCGCCATACATCTTGTCAAGAGCTTCCTGTGTGATCGTCTTCGAACGCGAGTGGCTCCGTTCCAGAGTCACGTCACTGGTTGGAAGGAGGATAGCGTAGTGCCAGACAACTCCGTGGCTGGCGAACGTTTCTGTTAGAAGTTTCACGAACCAGGGTCCGACGATCCCATCCACCACAACTGAATAACCGCCATTTGCGTATTCAACAGCAGCAGCTGTGATTGCTCTTATTACGGTGGTGTTCTGTTCGTGTGATTCGGGCGTCCATGGTCTCAGGAAGCCGTTCCGTATGAATTCATCCCAAAAGTAGTCCGCCCGCAGGTGGATGCTAAGATCCCACCCGTCGGTGATGAGCGTCGCAACTGTGCTCTTACCGGCCGCCGGAGGGCCGCTCAGCACCAGAACCTCGCCGTGGTTCAACATGCTTTCTACTTTAGGGCAGAACTGATTTTGTTACATGTGTAGGGGTGCTAGAGGCTATGTGTTTATGACAGCGAAAGATCCATGGACGATCGCCACTAGCCGTTGATTTCCCTCCACGGCTATCTGGCTTTCAAGATGTACGACACTTTTACCCGCTTTAATCACCGAAGCAGTTGCCACTAATTCTCCTTCCGTCACCGCCCGCAAATAGCGGATCGACACTTCAATGGAGGCGCAAATCTGTCCTTCTTGAAGTATGGACATCGTAGCTTTCCCCATGGCTGTATCCGCCAAGGTGAAGATTACACCACCATGCATAACTCCATTGGGATTTAGGTGGCGTTCATCTATGTTTAGAACCGCCGAAGCGACACCTGCGGATTCCTCTTTGATTGTGAAATCAAGAAAAGATCGGAGAGGGAAAACTCCATATTCTTCATCATTTTGTGTCACACTTCAAAGGGTAGAGGCAGCCTATTCCGTTGGCAATTGTTACATGTGTAGGGGTGCTAGAGGGCATGTGTTTACAGGGGTTTTAGACTTTCGTGTTATGGTTTTTCTATGAAGAGGTCAATGGTTGTTTTTGTTGCGTTGGGTTTGCTGGCTGGTCTTGTCGGCTGTGGGGGAAGCGGAATCAACGCCGAAGGGAATCAAGACAAGGCATTTGTCGTCACCGAATTCATCGCCGGGACGGAATTCGACGGAACCAGAGCAGAGGCTGAATGCGTTGTTGATGAATTGATTGATTTTTTAGATATTACCTTCGCAGAGTTTCGAGCCGCTTTAGAAAGTGGTCCGGACTGGTTAACGTTTCTTGGCGGTGAGGTCCAAGAGCTTACAGAGGATGATTTCATATCATTTTTCATTCCAGTTGCCATTGACTGCGGTGTGAACCCCTACGAATAAAGAATGACCCCCACTCTAAGAGTCTTAGAAGAATAACTCTCTGAGCAGGGACTTTAGGTGTGGAGCTGGCGGGAATCGAACCCGCGACCCCCTGCTTGCAAAGCAGGTGCTCTAGCCAACTGAGCTACAGCCCCGAAGCCGTTATCTTACCCGTTGTCCTAGAAGTTAACGCGCTTTAAGAACCCACCATCAACAGTGAGGTTTACGCCATTGATATGTTTCGCAGCATCACTGGAAAGGAAAGCAACCGCATTTGCGACATCTTCAGGGAGTCCCAAGTCACCTTGTGGATGCGTTTTCTGAGTTGCTTCATAGAACTCGGGCAGAGCTTGTTTAATACCATCCCAATCTCCCCCCTCGACCATTATCGGACCCGGAGAAACCACGTTACAACGGATCCCTTGGGCTCCTAACACCTGAGCCTGACCTAGCGTCCAGTTAGTAACTGCAGCCTTAAATGCACTGTAACTTCCGGATCCGGATGCAAAATGTTCCGCTGTCGCCGTAGTACCAATACTTATTACCGATCCGCCGCCGTCAGCAAGCGCTTCTTGAGCTGCGCCCACACCACCGACAAGTGATACAAGATCAATGTTGAAATTATTTATCCATCCATCAAGTTTGCGTTGCGGCTTTCCGGAAGTGTTGTGCACATAGATATCTATACCTCCAAGTTGCTCACTGGACGAATTAATCCATCCGGTAAGGGATTCGAGATCTCCAGCATCAACAGCTGCCCCACATACTTCACCTTGGCTACTTAACTCCGAAACAGCTGTTTCGACACCTTCAGCATCTCTTGCACAAATCGCTACAGAAACTCCTTCTTCTAATAGGGTTTCCGTTATAGCCCGACCGAGACCTTTTGTTGCCCCCGTTACAAGTGCTTTCTTCCCTGTAAGTCCTAAATCCATTTCGTTTCCTCTCTACTGGAATTGTAGAAATGTAGCGCACGATTTATGAGTTGTCCCATGCGAAAGCAATTTTGTTCTACAAAAAACATAGTTTCATATCCATCTGAGCCAAATTGATGACGTTAGCGCTGTGTTAGAAATATTTTTTGATGACCTGATGCCATTTGTTGGCAGGAAGGTCCGAATGGAGAACAGCGAGCATTGTGCAGTATTTACTTATCCGTTGAGGACGATATTCATGTTCCCATAACCATTTATCGAAAGGGCTCGGCTTGACCGTAGATTTAGTTTCTAAAATACAGTACGGAAAAACGAGTCTCTGATTTTCCAAATCCGTACAAATCAGGTACTCATCACATGTCATTCGGGTAGAAGTATCCCGATCTACGATCGTTGTGCGCTGATACCGTGAAGTCAGAGTCGGACGAAGACGTTTGGAGCTTCCAGAGAACTGAACTGACTCATCAATGAAGGTTCTACCTGATTCGGTCAGCTCATAAAGATTCTCAGCATGATATGGGGTACGAATTTTGACGGTTTTCCCCCTACCATCCTTGGTTTTAACTTCAAGCATTGCCTTTCCCGTCGCATGGTAAAAGCGTGTCCTAGCTTTAAACCTCGGTCTTCTTTTGTAAGCAGCATCCTTGTAAAGATCAAATTCCGGAGTATCGAAATAGACGGATTGATACCCAGTGCTCCTTTTCTCATTGACGGTGAGGGCCTGGCCATTGATCTTAATTGTTCCAAGCAACTCATTACAGAGTTGACTGGTCACGATGTACTTTCTATCTACGCGGGTTTGGAGCGCAGCAAAGGTATCCATTTCCTCTAACGTGATCGATGAAAATCTTTGTGATGACAGTTCTGATGGTTGTATGGGCGTAGATCCCATTTCAGGCATCGGAGGAATGCTCTGCAGTACTGGTATATCGCACATCAACGACGGTGCTGTTATTCACAAGGTCGACTCTCCGAATTTGTAACCTTCGAATTTTTCCGCTCAGCATTGTTTCGAGATCTGTTCGTAACTGTTTTTCATCCGTATACGCACTATCAAGTCGCATGATTTGATGGTTGCTACGAGAGAACAACTGTGGATGATCACCGATGAATAACACAGCGATAATCGCCCCCATAAGTACAGGAGAAATCCATGAATCCACGTTCACTCCACCGATAAGTCCAAGAGCAAGAGCGCAGAAGTAATACGCTATTTCTTGCTGTCCAAGTTCATTCGAGCGAAGCCGAATAATCGAGAGGACGCCGAACAGCCCAAGGCCCAGGCCCGCACTTACAGCAGCATCAGCCAGAGTGAATGAAACGCCAAGGACCCCAACATTGATTCCGAACAAAGCGACAACCATGTCTTTTCGACCATGACGAGGGAAGTAAAGGAAGAAGACTATAACAAATATTGCTATCCCATTGAATAGCACTAACAGCCCATCAGACATTATTTCTTCTCCACTCTGGTCGCCTACCTAACAATTGTACTTGGTAGATGTTTTGAACGGTTATTTGTTCTTATCACGGGCATATTCAAGGTCTTCTTTAAAGCGCTCTATCGATCTTCTCCATTCTTCCAAAGATGGCTGGTCACCATGAACCTCATCGGCTTGGGCGACGGAGCTCTCAATTTGGACTGCCCACGTATCAATAAGTTCTTCAACCGTCTCCCGTGAAAACGGGCCTTCCAGAAAAGCATCCAATATTTGCTGATGTTCGTTTTCAAAGCTTGTCCATGTCCCAATGATCTTGTCACAAGCAGCGGAAAGTTGGGCCAAACCCCACTCCCCATAGACGAAAGGCTTACAGTCATTCGTTTTTTCACCCCAGCTGTCTTTAATCGGGATAACAGGGTTTCCCTCGTCTTTAATGACTTCAAAAGAGTTATCAAGGTCCCATGGAATAAGGTGCATGGTTTTAGCTGTCGGATCCTCATACCAATAGAAATTGTGCGGGCCACATGCATCTACAGGAACTACACCATCGCCGCCTCCTCCTAAAAGACCGCTCCCTCCTCCAAAGCAATACCAATGAAACACCCCATCATCGTTCCGGATCGTTCGGTCAACAACCGCGTAAGCGAGCACTTCATCAACGTTCATCCACTGTTGAACTAACTCAACTCGTTCATCTGCGGACGAACCACCCATAGCAGCAGCAAAGGATCTCATGATTTCAAATGATGGGTCCTCATCTTCATTTGTCTTTAACGCAAACGCATATTCACCATCACCCTTGGGTTCACCATTCGAGCGGATAGGCCATACTTCCTTGTAGAGGTTACCTGTCCCGTCTGGAAAATTTTCTCGAGTGAATCTTCCATCGATTTGTTCAGTTAGAGCAAAGATTCCATTGTATTCCCCGTTGATGAAAAGTCTGGCATGGACAGATCGGGGTGCGGGCACCCCCATTTCTCTAAAAAGCCAATACCCGAGGCGTTCATGCATCTTTGTTGAGTCTAAGTTTTGGGAATGGAACTGGAGTTTCTTTAATCCATAAAACGTATCGTCAGAATCTTCCCAGTTGATTTTTACTTTCATGGAGAGCTTGGTACATGTCTTTTCTCCTTCTGCTTGGAAAAAGTCGCCAGAAACGCAAAAAACCCATGCACCGACAGACCCTTTATAGCGGATACCAACCGGTCCGATTGTTTGCCCTTCGAACGATAGGGACCCTTCAACATACTCTTCCCTACCTGGTTGCTCATCTAAATACGCTAGATCCTCTTCAGTAAGGGTCAGTTCAAAAGTATGGAGTTTGTCCTGATCAAAAATGTATGATGAGTCCCCTGTCTTGTAGTTCAGGTCTTCTTCATCTTCAGGATCATCGTCTTCTGTCTCAGGTGGCTCCTCTGGCGTTGGTTGTCGTTCAGGAGCGGGTGTTTCTTCAGGTGTCTCTGTAGCTTCGGTTTCACTTGCTTGAGATTCTGAATTAGCCGGTTCTGTTTCTTCGGTTTCAGAAGAGGAACAGGAAATGCCAGCCGCAAAGAGGCACAAAGACATAGCAGAGAAAAGAAAAGTCCGAATCAACACGAATTACAGTGTACCTAAGCACAAACATTCTCTAGGAAATTGAACTAATTTGATCAAAGTCCAAGTTCAAGTATCTAGATTGCTGTAGTAGGTTGTGCTCGTGAATTTGCGTTCCCGTTGGGTGAAGAAGGTCAATCCAGAAAATCCGCTTCCTGAGTATCCCCAATCAAATCCTCTCCATCAATAAAGCCATAATCTCTTAACGATTGGGTAGGAAACTTGTCTTTGTGGAAATGATGAGACCGATCTAGGATAAGTAACATGTCTGACAAACAAGTCCGGTCAATGCTGAGCAGTCTTGAAGGATTCGTATTTGATGATGTTCCTTGGACTAGTCCGAAACCGCTTTCTGAAAGCCGTGTCGCAATCGTTACTACAGCTGGTTTGACGGTAGATGGGAACGCTGACTGGAATGCAGGAGATCAGGGATTCAAAATCATTCCGAAAGGAAATGATGATCTCACGCTCGCCCATTACAGCCCGAATTTTGATCGGACCGGCTGGATCGTTGATAAGAACGTTGTTTTCCCCATTGACCGTTTGGAGGAAATGGCTGAGGAAGGAATCGTTGGATCTGTAGCCGAAACCCACATCTCCTTCATGGGTGCTCAACCCGATCATACGCTTGAAACCATTCGTATGGATAGTGGGCCCGCGGCGGCGCAGGCGCTTCGTGAGGACAATGTCGATATTGTTCTTCTCATACCTGTCTGACCTCTCTGCACGCGTACCGTGGGTACGCTCGCATCAGTTATTGAACAGCAGGGGTTCGCAACCGTCGCCATATCATGCATTCGAGAACAAGCAGTTACCACTTCCCCACCCCGAGCTTTACATTGCGAATTTCCGCTGGGACGGCCCCTTGGAAAACCAAACGATGTTGATTTCCAACGCGAAGTTCTGAATGCTGTTTTTGATTTGTTGAACGAACCATCGGGACCTGTGCTTACTGACTATCCGATTGAAATAATCGATGATGCCGATAGCCCGCTTTCCTGCACTATCCCACCGGCAGATACCAGTGACCGAAACCCTGCTGCTGCTGAGGCGCTCGGTTTACTACCCGCTTGGCGACGTACAAATGAAAAGTATGGTCGAACGACCGTCGGGAAAGTCATTACTGCTGAACAAGTACCAGACATGCTTGACCTCTTCACACGGGTAGCTGAAGGGGAAGCATGGCAAGAAGTCGGTCTCCCTGGAGATCCGACAAAAATCGCGGCAGATGTTAAAAATTTCTATGAGGAAGCCTCCCTATCGCTTTCCGATTCCGCTCCATCAGCCCGGAGCGCTGAAAGCTGGTTCGTGCAGCACACACAAGCTGGTCAAGCCATACAAAAAGCTCGAGTCAATATGAAAGAATCCGGAGCCAACTTCTACTTCTGGTATTACCTGTTGCCAATGACCCAACATCACGAACCAACAGATCTTTAGGCTATGCCTCGATCGGTTTTCGTTCACGAGACAATTGATGTCATCGGGCAGGGCCAGTACGACTACATGGAGATGGTTAACCGTGAACCGGCACAACACATGCCAGAAATGACCACACTTCAAGGAACGTTTTACGTTCTTGGCTTCGGAGGAGGCCGTTGGCCACAGGTAATCAACATCTGGGATTGCGGCGATGATGGCTGGGACGGATGGGGGAGGAACCTGGACCGGTTAAACCTGAAACGCAGGAAGGCTTTTTATGGAGATTGGTGGGATGAAGCAGCGCAATGGCGAACCGGAGGGTTCGATAGGGTATGCGCTGGGATTCCCGAATCACCAACAACCCGACAAGTCAAAGAACGTAGAATAATGGGAACGTTATTTGTAAATGAAGTCATTTCTGTGAAACCAGGAACACAAATCGATTACCTCAATCTTGTCGCTACCGAACGCGTTTCCATGATGGCTGACCATGGAATCAATGCCACCGGATTATGGGAAGTGATCAACAACAACCATGAAGTAGTCATGATCTGGGCTACCACTGTTGAGGATTGGGTTCAATACCAGAAAAATTATGACACTACTCGAGGACTAGATGACACCGGCACCACCGATGAGCGATTAGTCCAATGGGAGGCCGGAGCTGCTTCATTCACGGTAAGCGGTAATACCCATATAATGACCCCCCTCCCGGGAACCGTGTACGGCCCTGACGATTGGGAGAACGCTGACTTATCCAGTTGGCTTTCAGAGAAAGCTCCGAAAGAGTACTGGAATCAGAACCCTACGGGAACCAAATCCACAGATGTTTAATTAATTTCTTTAATTGTCAATAGTATTTTGAGTGATCGAAGGTTCGTTTGTAGTCTCTATTCCATCTTTAGGAAAAGGAAACTGCTTTGTCTCTTGAAACAATGAATTATGAAATTATCGGTAATGTTGGACATATTCGTTTTGGTCGTCCCGAGGCAGCAAACGCTGTAAACCCAGTGTTCTGTCAGGAATTGAAGAGCGTGATGCTTGAAATTGAATCTGACGATACTGTTCGTGCTGTTTCGGTAACCGCTGAAGGTAAGGTTTTTTGTGCTGGGGGGGACTTGAAGGAGTTCCATACGGCGGGACACGATCTCCCCGGAGTAGTTGCTGCCATGCTTGAGGATCTCCATGATGCTATTTACAAAATGAATCAGATTCCTAAACCATTTGTTGCTGGCGTTCAAGGTGCCGCTGGTGGCGCTGGGATGTCTTTGGTGAGCGCTTTTGATCTAGTTGTGTCCGGTGAGTCGTCAAAATTTACGATGGCGTATACGAGAGTTGGTTTAACACCTGATGGAACGTCAAGTTACTTCCTCGCCCGTCATATTGGGTTGCGTCGAATGCTTGATCTTACATTGACGAACCGTGTTCTTTCAGCTGAAGAAGCGGAATCGTGGGGGTTAGTAAATCGTGTGGTTCCTGATGAAGATATCGCCGAAGCGACTGCTTCTTTAGCTCAACAATTGGCTGATGGCGCACCCAATGCTGCTGGAGTCGCGAAGACCGTGATCTACCGGGGGTACGAGAGTTCTTTAGAAGAAGCTGGTGATTTTGAGGCAAAAAATATTGTTAGCGCCGCTGGTACCAATGACGGACAGGAAGGCATTGCTGCTTTCGTTGAACGCCGTGATCCAAATTGGACCGGAACCTAGCTAATCAGTTCCCAACTGGTTCGTAGTCCTCTAGTTTTGGTGATTCCATTTCTGCTCTAAATCGTGAAAATGGGAACGGCCACGCAAACGGAACCCCATTGTTATCGAGG
>CAJWET010000033.1 GCA_913031515.1 uncultured Acidimicrobiaceae bacterium
CCATCCCTCTTCGTCCCATTCTTCACCGGGGGGGCCTTCATCCCAGTCCTCATCTCCCCAGTCGCACCAGCCGTCAGCGGTCCAAGTGCCGCCTTCATCTATACACCATTGCTGTTCGTCCCATTCCTCACCGGGGGGGCCTTCATCCCAGTCCTCATCTCCCCAGTCGCACCAGCCGCCAGCGTTCCAAGTGCCGCCTTCATCTATACACCATTGCTGTTCGTCTTGGTCGTTGTTTTCTTGGAATGCGTATGTGGGGGTAGCGAAAGCAAAAGAGAGCATCCCAAGAACAGATAAAAGTAAGAAAAAGTTTCGACGAAATCGCATGTGTTCCTTCCGAAGTTCCATGGCTAATCTACACCGAAAAAAGTTTAGAGGGAATTCAATAGTTTCTATCGTGTAAGAGGTTTGTACTTTATGCGCGTAGGTTGACTTGCCCCGCCGTGTTCTTTTCGAAGGTATGTTTCGTATTCACTGAAATTCCCTTCAAACCATCGGACATGCGAGTCGCCCTCAAATGCGAGGACGTGGGTGGCGACACGGTCGAGAAACCACCGGTCGTGACTGATAATGACCGCGCATCCAGCGAAATCCTCCAAGCCACCCTCGAGCGCCCGTAAAGTATCCACGTCAAGATCGTTCGTCGGCTCATCGAGAAGCAGAACATTTGCCCCGCTTCTGAGAATTTTCGCAAGGTGAACCCTGTTGCGTTCACCTCCAGACAGATTCCCTACAAGCTTTTGCTGGTCAGACCCCCGAAAATTAAAAGAGGCTGTGTATGCGCGCCCATGGATCTCTCTTCCACCAACAATGAGATTATCTACTCCACCTGTGATTTCTTCGTATACCGTTTTCTCAGGGTCAAGGGTGTCACGCGACTGGTCGACGTACCCCAAGTCTACGGTTGGGCCAATGGTAATTACGCCACTATCCGGTGGCTCTTCGCCGGTTATCATTCGAAATAAAGTCGTTTTTCCTGCGCCATTGGCGCCGACAATTCCAACAATTCCAGCGGGAGGAAGAGAGAAACTCAAGCTTTCGATGAGGAGTTTGTCATCGAATCCTTTGGAAAGGCCCTTTACTTCTATGACTTGGTCTCCTAGCCGATTGTCGGCATGGATATTGATTTGAAGTTCTCGTTCGTTTCTATCTTCAGACTTGGATTCTGCCAGAAGTTTCTCGTATGCAGCTAACCGAGCTTTCCCTTTCGCCTGTCTGGCTTTGGGTGCCATTCTAACCCATTCCAATTCTCGTTCAAGAGTTCTTTGGCGCGCTGAGTCCTTATTTTTGTCCGATGCAAGCCGTTGTTGTTTTTGCTCGAGCCAGCTCGAATAGTTCCCGTGGTATGGGATGCCACGTCCTCGGTCGAGTTCTAAGATCCATTCTGCAACATTGTCAAGGAAGTACCGGTCGTGGGTGATAGCTACAACGGTCCCCACATATTCCTGAAGGTGCCGTTCTAGCCAGGCAACTGATTCTGCATCAAGGTGGTTTGTTGGTTCGTCAAGCAAAAGAAGGTCAGGTTGACGAAGCAGCAGTTTACACAAGGCAACACGACGTTTTTCGCCCCCTGATAGAGTTTCGACATCTGTTTCTGGAGGGGGGAGCCGTAGCGCATCCATGGCGATTTCAATCTGGCGTTGAAGGTCCCATGCGCCAACTGCTTCGATTTCCTTCTCTAGGGATGCTTGCTGGGATCCGAGTTTTTCGAAATCAGCGTCAGGATCTGACCATTTCGCAAGAATGTCGTCATATCGAACTAGAAGGTCTGCAACTTCCCCAACCCCATCCATGACATTCCCATGTACCGTTTTTGAAGGATCTAGTTCAGGCTCTTGAGGGAGGAACCCCACCGTATGGGAAGGAGTTAGTCGGGCTTCACCACTGAACCCATCGTCGAGGCCAGCCATAATCCGAAGAAGAGAGGATTTTCCTGCCCCATTTGCTCCTAGAACTCCAATTTTCGCTCCAGGGAAGAAAGAAAGGCTTATATCTTTGAGTACATCACGATCAGGCGGGTAGAACCGAGAACACTTGTGCATGGTAAAGATGTATTCAGATGCCATGCACCGAGGTTACTTCTCCTAAATAGAAGATTCCGCATCATAGGAGGTATGGGTAAGCCGAAAAACGGCCCTATGCTCAAAATCGATGATATCAACGGTACTTTTTGACTTTGGGGGAGTAATCACTACGAGCCCCTTTGAGGGTTTCTCTGCCTATGAAAAGGAAGCTGGCCTTCCTGATGGGTTGATCCGTGGAATAAACAGTACAAATCCAGATACCAATGCTTGGGCGCAATTTGAAAGGAACCAGATTTCAAGAGAAGAATTCCTTGTATTATTTACTCAAGAAGCATCCGCTCTTGGGTATGAAGTTGATGCAGAACGTGTATTACAATGCCTCTCTACCGACATTCGCCCCAAGATGCTTAGCGCTGTGAAACAACTAAGCCTCAACTATACGACTGCGATTCTTACCAATAACCTTCTAGAGGCTTCTAAGGACGAAACTAAACTTGGCCCATCGCGTGAACATCTAGGAAGTGTTTCTTCAGTTGTTGACGCGATCATAGAGTCATCCAAGATAGGGGTACGGAAACCCGATACAGCGTTTTATGAAATAGCCTGCGACCAGTTGAGCGTTGCTCCTGAGGAATGTGTCTTTCTTGATGATTTAGGTATAAATCTGAAACCTGCAAGATTGATGGGGATGACAACGATCAAAGTGGTAACTGAATCTCAAGCGCTTGAGGATCTAAGTAATATTCTCAATTTAGATTTATCGAAATAACTACTCTTCACTGTACGCGCCCCAACTGAAATTTTGTCTTAATTAGCGGTTCTAGAAGTCCGGTTCGTGGGCTAGGCTACTCGCATGCGGATAGTGACTTGGAACGTGAACTCATTGAAAGCGCGCCTCCCCCGAGTACTTGATTGGCTAGAAACAATGGCTCCTGAAGTTGTTTGTATCCAAGAAACAAAACTCGCTGAAGAAGCGTTTCCTTCAGATGAATTTACAGATCTTGGCTACGAAAGTGTTCATCACGGTCAAGGCCAATGGAACGGTGTGGCAATCCTCAGCAAGGTTGGAATTGAAGACCCTGTATCAGGTTTTTCTGATGGAGGTGACCCTGACCCGGATGCTAGAATCATCTGGGCTACCTGTGGAGGAGTGCGTGTTGCAAGCGCGTATATTCCAAATGGGAGAGAAGTCGGCCATGAACATTACGCTTATAAGCTTGGCTGGCTGGCTCGTCTACGGTCCCACCTGGAGAAAAACCATTCACGGAAAGAAGATGTTTTGGTCCTTGGTGATTTCAACGTTGCCCCAGAAGATATAGATGTGTGGGACCCTAAGGCTTTCAAAGGTGCTACGCATGTTAGCCAGCCTGAGCGTGATGCGTTTCAGGACATTCTTGATTGGGGGCTACAGGATACGTTTCGAAATCGCTATCCAGAAGAAGGGCTGTACACGTTTTGGGATTACCGGCAGGGAAGTTTTTATAAACGCTATGGGATGAGAATTGACTTTATTCTCGCTACGGAGTCACTCGCATCGCAGTGCGGCCTCATTCTTGTAGATCGAAATGCCAGAAAGGGGGAGAAACCCTCCGATCATGCTCCGCTACTGGCAGATTTCTACCGCTAGGCCATTACCGAAGTTCGGTTGGGTCTGATCTTTGAGTAAGTATTGTCCCAATCTCTGAACTTGTTGGGAGTTCTCCCACCGGTCCGATAATCGTAAGTTGGTCATCCGCCACAAGGATAGTTTCAGGAGATGGGGGAAGGACTTTCCCCATACGGTGCACAGCCTCAATGTGCAGGTCGTTATCTAGATTTAGCTCGCCAAGCACATGTCCGATGAGAACCCCCATCTCTGTTTCTGGAAGAAGCGGGTATTGGCCTACTTCTAGTCCAGGCAGCAGGGCCTCTTTTACTTCTGACTCAAAAGAGGCTTCAGCTATCATTGCAGCTTCATCCGTGTGAAGATACGCCGCAAGTTCTCCCGCTAACCGTAAAGCCCGTCCCGGCTTGTCAGATGTTCCTGCGAGAAAGAACAAGGCATTAACTCGCTCGTTCCTCCCACCCCACTCAGCTGGGATAATGACTCCGTTTTTGCTCCTCACGATCACTAGATGATCAAATTCAGCACTGTCAAAGAAAGCAACGGGAGTCGCAGTCGGATGCGTGTCAGAAGGTTGAATCCATAGAGACCCAGTATCAAGAAAACGTTCGCTCACTTCTTCCGGGTCTACCACTAGCGTTTTGCTTAAGACCTGCGAGGCTCTAGTTGCTGCCTCAGTTATGTCTCCATCATCGGGGACTGAAATTACAGCAGCACGAGCAATGAGTCCTGCGTAATCGTCCTCGGAACGCAATCCATGACTTTGCATTGCCGCAGATATTTCGCGGTCGATGCTAGTGTCAGCTGCTTGCCCAAGACGTTGAAAAATATGGTGTATCGCTCCTGCTGATTGTGTGACTTTCCGTTTGCCAAAGAAATGAAACCATGCGAGGGTCAAGCAGATTGATGTTCCAATAAGAATAAGTGGCAGTGCCCCCAATCGAAATATCAAGTATAAGGAAACTCCTATTCCGAAGATCTGTAAATATGGGAAGAGAGGAGAACGAAATCCAGGTGCATATGAGGAGATACGTGCTGACCTGAGAATAATTACTGCAGTATTTACCAGAGCGAGAGTTAAAAGAACAAAGGCACTCGCTAATTTTGCTATAGCTCCAGCCCCAAAAGCGATAACGATAACTGCCATCCCTGTCCCAGTGAGGACTATTCCCCATAGCGGCGTCCCAAACCGACTCATCCGGAGAAAATTCTTGCTCATCAATCCATCTCGGCTCATCGCCATGGGGTACCTCGCGGCTGCAAGAATCCCAGCATTTGCAGCTGAAGCAAATGCAGCTAGTGCTGCTGCGATGACAAACCCTGCGCCTACAGCGGGCATGAAAGCATCAGCAGCGGTATGGATAGGGGCCAGGTCACCGTAAAGGTCGTCCATGGGAATAAGGGCGACAGCGACCAGAACACCCAGAGTGTAAACCATGGTGCTAACGATTAGAGAAAGGATCATTCCTAGAGGAATATTGCGAGAAGGGTCTTCAACCTCCTCCGCTACGCTAGCGACTTTTGTTAGACCACCGTAGCTAACAAACACAAGTCCTATCGCAGCAACCAAACCGTTGCCACCATGGGTAAAGAAAGGGTCAAGTTCACCGTTTCCGCCTCCAACTTTTGGCAGGCCTGTGATAAGAAACCAACCCATGACCGCTAAGAGGAACGCAACCATGGCCATCTGAACAGACGCACTAGTTTTTGACCCAACAATGTTTAATAAAGTAAAAAATGCGATGAGGCAAACAGCCGTTGGCTTTCCCGGGAGATCTACGATAAGTGTCAGATAAGCGCTCATGCCTACAAGTGCAAAAGCATCTTTCATCACAAGAGAAAGCCATGTCGCTACTCCAGTAAGGGTTCCTCCCGCGGGACCAAGTGCTCGAGCAAGGAAGTAGTATGCCCCTCCAGCGCGAGGCATGGCTGTCGAAAGTTCAGCAACGCTAAACATCGCTGGAATCGCAAGAACTCCCGCAATGAGATACGCCAACACGGCGCTCGGGCCAGTTTTGGCTGCAGCAAAACTTGGCAAAAGAAACAACCCCGAACTTACCATCGCGCCGGTGCTTAGAACAAAAACATGCCGAAGGCCGAGAGACCTTTCCATATTCGAGGTATGTTGCTCTTTGTTGCCCATGTGAAACTCTAACAAGTTATGTTTCTTAACCTAGGGTTTTACGGCATTTTCATCTGAAAGAATCCGTATTATTTCTTCTCCGTATCTGGCAGCTGTAAAGTCGTTCAAGTGGGAAATTTCTCTCAACTGATCTCGGGTTTGAGGGTTTTGGAACAGTATCTGCTCAACAGCTTCGTCAGGTATGACATCGCGTGGGTTCACACCTGCTGCTAGAGCTTTAGATTCTCTCCAATCTTCGAGGCTTTTCTTTTGTTTTGTAATTGAACTTTGTGGGGTAGCTACTGGAAAAATTTGTTTACGGAAGAGTCGAATTCTTTTCCGTAACGATTGCCCATCAGCGGCCTGAATGTTCGCTGTTTGCATCGAGTATGAGATTTCTTTCAGATAAGGTGATGGCTTCCGAGAAATTTTCTTTTTGCCGAAAGTCCTTTCGCGCGACCAAGAACAATGGAGTTGGTTTTGGGCACGCGTCATTGCCACATAGAGGAGTCGGCGTTCCTCATCTAACGAAGGAACAGAAGTAGCGTGAGAGATAGGACTGAACCCTGCTTCAAGCCCAGCGACGAAAACAACCGGCCACTCGAGCCCCTTTGCTGCATGGAAGGTCGTAATAGTTACAGAATCACTCCCATATGGGGATGCATGTGTTTCTGAGGATGAGCCGTTGTTCTGTGGGGCTTTGAATGGAATCGAGAATCGAGCAAAAGTATCCTCCAGCTGATTGATTTGAGCATGTGTCCTCACAAGGACAGCCTGCCCTGCCCAACTTTCAGCGTGCAAGCGGTGTTCTTTGATTCTTCTAGCGATGTATTCGGCTTCGGCGGAACAGTTTTTCGCTTGATGTACAGTGGGGATCTCGCCATTGGGCTTTTGAGCATTTAGTGATGGGTTACTTCCTAGGACTGAAGATGCTGTTGTGATGATTTGTGGTGTTGAGCGAAAGTTCTCATTGAGCTCAACCGTCTGCCCGTCAGGGAAATATGCGTTAAAGTTCTCTAGATATTTTGCATCCGCTCCATTCCATGAGTAGATGGCCTGATTTGGATCTCCAACTACGCAGATAGAGCTATCCACTCCAAGCCATGCGCGCAAGAGAGCGAATTGTAAAGGATTTACGTCTTGGAATTCGTCAACGAAGATGTATCTATATTTCCAGTGGCGTCCGGCAGCGTAGTCAGCGTCGTTTGCAAGATCGCGAATTGCATGTTCCAAGATGTCGTCAAAGTCGATAAGGTTGCGCTTCTTTT
The DNA here is from genome assembly GCA_913031515.1 of uncultured Acidimicrobiaceae bacterium. Taxonomy (GTDB): domain Bacteria; phylum Actinomycetota; class Acidimicrobiia; order Acidimicrobiales; family UBA8592; genus UBA8592. The sequence continues at coordinate 7,018 of CAJWET010000033.1, forward strand.
TTTCTTGAAAAAATAGGTATAAGAATTCACAAATTTGAGTTGCCCCGGCAGGCGGATTTCGTTGAGCTTTTCCGGCTGCTTCTGGATAAGTTTCTGGGGTAAGCCTTCTTGCAGTGGCCCAATCTATTTCAGTACAAATCGATTCTCGGACTTCGAAACTAAGCCGCTCCGGAAGGATGGACCCAAGTAATCGCCTTCGATTTTCTAATAAGGAAGGCGGACGTGAAAGGCGTAAATCGTTCCATCTAGTCTGAAGTTGTGCGTATGCCAAAGCATGAAAAGTCCCAGCAGTCACTGGACTATCCAGTCCAAGGGTTTTAAGGCGCGTGCGTAGTTCTTCGGCAGCTTTTTTGGTAAAGGTCAGGCAGAGAACATGTTCCGGTTCGATTCGCAATGCATTGCTTTGGTGTGCAATTCGATGAGTCAAGACACGGGTTTTTCCTGAACCGGCTCCAGCTAGGATCCGCAATCTTTTTGCATCGTGTTTTACCGCATCATACTGCGCGGATGTTAAATCGTTTTTCTGTTGCTCCACGGGGGAAGACTATCGTTAGATCATCGCCCTCACCTAAAAAAACACTAACTCTTCCAACAAAATTCGGGAACTTGACCTGCTACATGAGGATAGGTCGATTACGGTTGAGATGTTCGGTGTAAAAAAGGGCAAGTATCTAAACGAAACAAAGATAAAAGTGTCCTGAACTTGGAAAGGATCAGCAATATGGGGCCTTTAGCCGGTAAAAAAATAATTGAGATAGCGGGCATCGGGCCAGGGCCTTTTTGTGCAATGGTTCTTTCCGACCTTGGCGCAGAAGTAATCAGGGTTGATAGAGTCTCGGCTGTTCCAGAAGAATTTCCTGAAAATCCAAGTATGGATTTACTCAACCGCGGGAGGAAGTCGGTTGCCTTTAATCTTAAGAATCCCGAAGGAGTCGAATCGCTACTTCGTCTAGTCGAATCCGCTGATGCCTTACTTGAGGGTTTCCGTCCAGGGGTGGCTGAGCGGTTAGGGGTTGGTCCGGACGAATGCTTAGAAAGAAATCCAAAATTGGTATATGGCAGGATGACTGGTTGGGGGCAAAACGGAACCTATGCAGATATGGCTGGCCATGATATTAACTACATCGCACTTTCAGGTGTGCTTGGCACCATTGGGAGGGAAGGAGAAGCTCCAGTGCCACCTATCAACCTTGTCGGAGATTTTGGCGGTGGAGGCATGCTTCTAGCGCTAGGCATATGCGCTGGTTTAGTTGAGACATCAACCAGCGGGAAAGGACAAGTTGTAGATGCTGCCATGACTGATGGTTCAGCCCTTTTAGCGACAATGATCCATTCATTTGTTGCTATGGGGATATGGGGCGAACGCGGGACGAACATGCTGGATACCGGAGCCCCGTTTTATGATGTCTATGAATGTTCCGATGGGGAATATATTTCGTTAGGGTCGATAGAGCCACAGTTTTATGCAGAACTTTTACGAATAACTGAGCTTGATCAAGAAGACCTTCCCAAACAGATGGACCGATCACAGTGGCCGGCGATGAAGGAGAAGATAGCTAAAACTATTCAAGAAAAGACCCGTGATCAGTGGGTCGAGCTAATGGAAGGAACTGATGTATGTTTTGCACCTGTGCTTTCACCTTCTGAAGCTTTTGAGCACCCACACAACGTTGAGCGCGGGACATTCGTTGAAGTTGCAGGAATTAAGCAGCCTGCGCCGGCTCCCCGATTTAGTAGAACTCCCGGCGCTATCGATAGTCCTCCTCCTCACCCTGGGCAACACACCAATGATGTCTTATCGAGTTGGGGTTTTACTGAAGAGGAGATCACAAATTTACGTGAAGTCAATGCCATAAAGTAAGGCTTCGTAACTACTATTCCCCGCCCATGTAGTGTACAACTCTTGCTTTCAGGGTTTCTAGTGCCATGATTAGAGGTATGACAGTAATTAAAATTAATGCAATAACAGTCCCGGAGGAGCATGGGGAAGAGGTTGCAAAACGTTTCGCTGCCAGAGCCGGCACCGTTGACGGTGCTGCAGGTTTTGAAGGCTTTGAGTTGCTTCGACCTAGTGATGAAAGAAACCAATGGCTTGTGGTGACACGCTGGACCGATGATGCATCATTTGAAGCATGGCGGAACTCAGACCAAGCCGCTCATGCTCATCAATCTCCTCAGGAGGGGAAGCCACAAAAGCATCTTGGCTTATCTGCCGAACTTTGGCATTATGTTGTGGAAGTTTCCTCTCCGGGAAATACCGGGTGACCGTTCTTCTCACTATCCGTGAACTACACACAGTATTTGCCTGGGTCGTTATTTTTTCGAACGCCTTAGCTGGCCTGTTTGCTTTTGGGGTCCATAAAATAAAACGATACGGTGGGCGGCCATTGTGGCTGTTCATAGCCTTAGCGCAGGCGATGGTTTTTGTTCAGGCGATTCTTGGAGTCGCGTTACAATCTGATGAGAATCTTGCACCAAGGGATTTCCACTATTTATATGGCTTCTCCATGATTGTTTTCGTTGCTCTGCTCTATGGATATAGAACGCAAGTAGGGGAGAGGCGCTATCTTCTTTATGGGTTCGGGAGCCTATTCATTATGGGATTAGGGATAAGGGCGTTCTTTATCGGGGTCTAGCCTCCAATGAGACCCACCCCTAGGTTCTGATTTGTCCGTTTCATTGGCAGACTTAGATGTGGAAAAATTTGCTCTCGTAACTGGGGGGACAGGATATATCGGCAGTCACACTGTCGTGGCGTTGATAGAGGCTGGATATCAAGTTGTAATTATTGATAATCTTGATAACTCTTCAGAAATAGTCCTTTCGGGTATTGAGAGGATTACGGGTCGCGTCCCGCACTTTGTTCATGCGGATCTTCGGGATGCCGACGCTGTTATCAAAATATTTAAAGAATACCCGATTGCCTCAGTGGTTCATCTTGCGGGCCTGAAATCAGTCGGGGAGTCTATACACAGTCCTTCAAAATACTATGACAACAACATTGGGGCTACTCTCAACCTCGTTAAGGCTATGCAAACAGCAGAGGTCACGACCTTAGTTTTTTCTTCATCTGCAACCGTGTACTCCTCTTCATCTGAACCTCCGTTGGGTGAGGATGCTAAGAAGCTGCCAACCAACCCATATGGGATGTCGAAATATATCATTGAGCAGGTGCTGACTGATATGGCGCTTGCTAACCGTAAGTGGAGGTTTGGGATTTTGAGATATTTCAATCCCATCGGGGCGCATCCAAGTGGCAGGATAGGTGAAACCCCGTCTGGTATTCCTAACAATCTAATGCCATACCTTATGCAAGTTGCCATTGGGAAACTTGCAAAGTTGTCAATCTATGGTGGTGACTATGAAACACCTGATGGTACGTGCATCAGGGATTATGTACATGTTGTTGATTTAGCGCGCGGGCATTTAGCTGCTCTTCGGTTTTTGGAAGAGGCGAATGGAGTTCATGATTGGAACCTTGGGACGGGAAAAGGTACATCTGTTCTCGAACTTGTCAAGGCGGTGGAGCAAGTCATTGAAAAGCCTATTCCATCAGAAATAATAGGAAGGCGAAAGGGTGACATGCCGGTGGTGTTTGCCGATGTCACGAAGGCTTCCAATGAACTCTCTTGGCGGGCCGAACACACTATTGAGAAAATGTGCGTTGACCATTGGAACTGGCAAAAACGCAATCCTGGCTGGTATCAATAACTTACGCTGGGTTCCTTAAGACTCGATCAAGATATGGGGTTGAGAAATGACCATCAGGGTCTAGTTCTGCCAACACCGATTGGAAATTGTCCCAGCGGGGGTAGAGGTTAGATAGTTCCCGACTTGTAAGACTATGCGTCTTCCCCCAATGCGGCCGCCCATCGAACTCTTTCAGTATATTTTCAACGAGTTGGAAGTATGGGTCGATTGGAGTTCCTCTGTACACATGGACCGCGATATATCCTGATTTGCGCCCGTATGCGGGAGAGAGAGGAATTTGATCAGCCCCAAGAACCCTAACTTCAACAGGAAACGTTATTGGATGGTCCAGTTGGTTAGTTATCTCGCGTACGTTCTTAAAGGCTTCTAGAAGGTGTTCCAACGGAACGGCATATTCCATTTCAACAAAACGCACTCGGCGCTTTGAGCAAAAGACTTTGAAACTTGGAGCAACATAGGAAATCTTTCGGTCAGTTGACAGTTGTTTCTCTAGCAGCCTTTGAGCACGATGAGGGGAAATCTTCGCATATTTATTGATGAGTTCAAAACCTCCATTCGCTATTACTTCGTCGCTTAGAAAAGCTTTGTATGGACTTCTATAACTTGGAGATTCGGAAGTCTTTGTGTTGATCTTTAACGTACCGATCGCGGTGTGGGGGAACCAAAAGAACTCTGTATGGTCTGCCACGGGTATAGCCTTCTCAAAGAGTTCTAGAACGTGATCAATATTAGTTGTCTGTTCGATAGCCCTTAAGTTGAATGCGGGAACGCACTGGATGGTTACTTCAATGATGACGCCCAATGAACCGAGACTGACCCTGGCGGCTTCGAAAATATTCTGATCTATGCCGGCGGAGCATTCTAACACCCCTCCATCACCCGTAACTATCTTCAACCCAATTACGGCTTCGCTAATAGAATGGTACCCCAGCCCAGTTCCATGAGTCCCCGTACTGATGGCACCTGCAAGGGTCTGGCAATCAATATCGCCTAGATTGGGAAGCGCCAATCCAAGTGAATCAAGGCGTTCATTGAGGTCAAAGAGTCGTATACCAGCGCCGACAGTGACTTGCATGAGATCCTGATTTACTTGTGTGATTGAGTTGAAATTACTCAAGTCAATCATTATCCCCTCAGTGGGGCAGAGAGGGCTGAAACTATGACCCGCACCGACCGCCCTAACTTTTTTCCGTTCGGCTACCCCAAGACAAACGAGTTTTGCCACTTCATCCGCACTGGCGGGTTTTGCTAGCTGGTCAGGGGTACACCTTTGGTTTCTCCCCCAATTTACCCACGTGTTCTTCATCTCAGTGTCCTTGTCCCATTGACTCTCATCACCAATCTCGGAGGTCTATAGGCCATTCTTCTATCAGGCTCTTTCCTTTAATTGCAAGCATCTTAGGGTGTTTCGCTATTGTCGGGTCTACATGCGCTGGTGATAAGGGGACTAGATCTCCTATATTCCAAGTGACGAGTTCTTGTCCTTTCGGAGGGTACAGGGTTGTATGCTCATCGGAACAAAAGCCTACGACTCCACTCGCAACAGATGGGTTTCCATGGTCCATCCCAAAGGCTTTTAGCCCAGCATCCACAACTGCCCAACTCTTATCTGGGGCTAAAGAGATAACTCGCGACATCACGGATAAACACTGGGAGAATGGCAGATCCACTTTTGCATACTGGGTATCCATGAAAAGATATGATCCGGCTTGAATTTCTGTGGCCCATATATTTATGTCAAAAGTTCCTGTACCTCCCGCTGAAATTACTGGGCCTCCTACATCTTTGTGTGCTTGGAGAAGGAGCGCCATCGCATCTTTAACTTCTTCGGCTTGTGTGGTGCGATTTTCTACCATCATTAGATGCCCTTCATAACCCATGACCCCTCGAATGTTCAACCCTTTCTTCTTCGCATAAGCAGCTAAATTCCCAGCTTCGGACACAGCGCACCCACATCGCCTGAGGCCTACATTCACATCTATTAGGATGTTGCGTATTCCGCCGTTGGAAGCAGCATCAATAGTTTCCTTGGAATCGACAGCTACTGTTACGTTCGCTCCATTTTCGACAAGAACACCAAGGCGTTGTGTTTCGAGAACTTCGTTAGCTAGCAGGAGATCGTCA
>CAJWET010000034.1 GCA_913031515.1 uncultured Acidimicrobiaceae bacterium
CTGTCCCCGCTGCAAGTCCACCACCAGCAGACGCACCGCCAATAGCGATCCGTTTTGATGAAGCACCTAAGTTATTTGCATTTTCGGCGAACCATTTCAGCGCTGCGTAGCAATCATGCAATGGAGCGGGGAAGGGATTTTCGGGGGCGAGACGATAGTCAACTGAAACTACGACACATTGATGCTGATCAGCTACCGCAGCACTGCCCGCATCATCCATATCAACGGAACCGAGTACCATGCCGCCGCCATGGATCCACAGCAAGCCAGGAGCTTCAGGTGGAAGCGATTGAGGTTTGTAGACCCTCACCAAGACATCTGGATCCCCATCAAGACCGGGAACATGAACATCCTCAATGGAAATATGCTCCGGAAGTTCAGGTGCTGGCATTTGACTCATAAGAGCATCAAGTCCCGTTCTCGTCGCGTGAATATCTGTAAGGTCCAGCAATTTCTCAGGAAGTACGCTGAGGACAGCGCGATGCATATCGTCCAATTCAGTTTCAAAATTAAATTTTCTACCTGTCATTAATCCTCCCTGTTTCATAGAATGATAGGCATTTAGTAACATTACGTCTAAAACAAGAGTGAAGATGCATCAAAACACGTTTAACATATTTAAGTTCATGACTTCTCTGACGTGCCTCTCGATAGTTCTGCTCCTTATTTTCACTTCGGGATGTTCGGAGGAACAAGATAATTCTTCACCTGGAAGAAGTGAAAAAACTGACTCCATTGAGGAACAACAACCGCAATCAGAATCTCTTACAAAGTCGACACCACAGGCAAGTCCAAACGTCACCCAACAACACGCGAGTGGCCGACCTGTCAGTTTTAGCTCGGAAATTCTCCCCATTCTCGAGAATCACTGCGCCCTGTGTCACGCCCCGGGTTCTCCTGGATCAACGCACATGGAACTTGCCGTGGCCTCTGACGCCTCAGCAAACGCATTTGGAATAGGCCGGTTGGTGGACAGCGGCGACATGCCACCATGGCCTGCCTCAAAATTATCTCTTGACTTTGTGGGCGACCATTCAATTACAGAAGAACAAAAGAAACTTATTGTTGCATGGGCAGATCAAGGCGGCCCCATAGATACAACGCCAGACAAAATAATAGTTTCCCAGAAGCCACTGATGACAATCACTGAGCCAGACCTTGCTATAACTTCAACAAAAGGGCCGTACCAAGGATCCACAGATCTTCTCGATGACTACCGGTGCGTGATTTTCGACCCAGAAGTAGAGAAGACCGAATGGATTCTCGCATCGCATTTTGTACCCGACAAGTTGGAGGTTGTCCACCACGGACAATTTACCCTCGCCTCAGAGGAATACCGAGAGCAAGCAGAACAACTTGACGAATCCGACACTGGCGTCGGTTGGAGTTGCTACGGGGGGACCGGTCTCTTAGAACAACAAAACGGTTACCAATTCGGTTTCGGTGGGTGGGCTCCAGGTGACCCTCCCGAAGTGAGTCCAGATGGCTACGCAGTTCCGTTACGTCCCGGAGATTTTCTCATCGTTCAACTCCATTATCATTTCGATTATTCAGCGCCGCCTGACCTTTCTACAATGTTGTTTGATTTGGCTAGTGACGAGGACATTGCTGCAAACGGAGGAGCCTTCAAGACATTAACAGGGCAGCTTTTTCTCGGACCGGCTGAGATCCCCTGTTACGACGGTGACACTCATCCTCTTTGCGATCGAGACGCAGCTATAGAAAATGCAGCTGAACTCTTTGGGTCGCGTGGCCGATTATCCAATTTCTTCAATCAACAATGCGGGTTTACGCCTGCTGATTATGCCCATATGACGGAAGGTACGGCGAACTCTTCCTGTGATATTAGTGTCTCAGCTCCAGGAAAAATCGTGAGTCTCACTGGTCACATGCATGAACTTGGTTTAAGCATCCGTTTAACGTTGAATCCAGAAACAGAAAATGAACGTATCCTTTTGGATATCCCAGACTGGGACTTCCAATGGCAATTCAACTACCACCCAGTCGAAGAAATCATTCTGCAGTACGGAGATACAATCCGAGTTGATTGCGCGTGGAATAGGGAAAGAGCACCGTACGAAGCAGTCGGATACATTCTCTGGTCGCTGGGCACCGGCGATGAAATGTGCTACTCAGGTATTACGACCGCCCCCATACGGAATTAATGCAGTTATCTCTCTAAGAATTTTCGACCTGCTTCACGTGCCTCAGCCATAATTGAATGATCGCCTTGCCTCCATAAAACCGTTAGCTTGACGCCGGTCAATAACCATCCAGTAGGGGACTGTGGACTGCGGATGAGTGTGTCATCGTAGTATCCGCCCAAAGTGAACCAAGAGTCAGGTTTCTCAGCTTCGAAGACATGGTGGGCCTGCATATACATGCGGCACGTAGCGGCGTCCCCATTTATAACAGGCATGGGGTTCGTCATAGTGTGTTGAGTTGCCGCCAGTCCAGTAAAAAGCGGTTGCACATTTCTAACCCACTGGTCACCAGACAGGATGCTTGGCTCTGTAACCGATGAGCCTTCATACGAGGAAAAATCAATTTCAACTTGATCAGCGAAAATAGACCTGTACAGCACAAAGTCTTTCGTATCAATGCCGGTTGCATACAGGTATATGGTTTCTGGGATCGTTATCTTGTCATCTGCAGTCATTGATTTTACTCGTTTCCGGTGACTGAGAAATAAACTCCGCTTTCCGAACTTCGTAACAGTCCACTTGTTGGTGGAGCGAAATGAGTACCAAGGAAGAGCGTTTCGGTATCAACGAATCTTTCAATGACAGTTTCCCTTGTTGCCGTTGACATGTCGGTGTCCCAATCAAAGGAACTACATAGTGATGGTTCCGCAAATTGGATCGGGCTGTGAGTCATGTCACCGGTGATTAAAGCTTCTTCGCCTTCAGAGGAGATGAGCACAGAAACGTGGCCGGGTGTATGGCCAGGAGTTGGCACTAGACGGACCTCAGAGGTTATCTCATGGTCGGATTCCACGAAATCGGCAAGGCCAAGGTCAATGATCGGTTGTACCGAGGGTTCCATGACAGTAGGGTCGTAATTTTCAGAATCCGGTCCACTCTGTTCAATTTCTGCTTTTGAGAAGAGATATCTAGCATTTGGAAACGTCGGTACATTATCTCCATTGACTTCTCGCATGTTCCAACCAACATGGTCCATATGGAAATGCGTGCAGAGCACCACATCTATATTCTCAAGAGGAGTTCCGAGTGCTTCGCTGAGGCGTTCAGGAAAATCTTCGGCTGGAGGAACAGGCATTTGGGAAGAAACTCCGATGCATGTGTCAACAACAATTTTGGTACCTTCACTTATCACGAGAAAGCTATGTATAGAGAGAAGGATCTCGTTAGCTTCGCTTACAGCCCAGGGTTTCAACCATTGACTATGGGTATCAATGAGCCGGTTCATCCCCGGAATGAGTTCTTCGCTTGGAACAGGAAGCACATGTTCCTCCACTCGAATAACTTTCACATCCCCTATGTTCCATTGCAAAAGATCCATTTCGTTCCCCATCAAGGTCTTTCACCAAATACCGGGTTTTCTGTTCTGGTCCGTTTTAGTTCCCAAAACCCCGGTGTTGTCGTTAAGGTAACCACGCTGTCCCATAATTTCACGCTTTCTTCTTGTCCAAGTACGCGGGTTATCACAGGTCCAAATATCCCGACTTTTTCCCCCGCAGGGTCTTTAAAGGCAATGATCGGAGTTCCGATGTCATTTCCCGCTAATTCGATTCCTTCTCCCATACGAGTACGGATCTCCTCATCAAAAGCGGGATCCTCATAAGCGGCAACATGATGTCTACTGAGACCAATCGAGTCTAAAGCATCTTCAAGGGCGAAGTCCATGAAATCCCTATCATGGTGGATTCTCCGTCCCAGCTCCCAGTAGTAGTTTTGAACAGCTCCATGCCCTTCTCCAGCTCGGATGGATTCCATTACCCTCAGCAAGTTATGGGAACGTTCATACCAGTCAAAACGCGGGTTTTCCCTCTCGGGCTCGTTTTTGAAATACAAGCTGATTGGTTGCCATGTAATAGACAAGTCACGATGCGGTTGTACCTCGTCAACGACCCACCTGGCCGTAACCCAACACCAAGGTCAGATCGGATCAACCCAGAATTCTATATCCGCTTTGGCCCTCGCATAATCATAGATACTGTCATGGGCGCACGAGGACCTTGGTGTGCTCAGACTGGCCGCCAGCCAACTCGACAAAGGTGTCGGCAATTTCGGATAGAGCCACCGTCCCAGAATGCAAAGCATCCAAATCAATCCGGCCATCACCTACGTACCCCATCGTCATTTCAAATTCCTCGTGTGTGTATCCGAGCGCAGCTGAAACATTTATCTCCTTAGTGAGCCATTGTCGGGGACTCATCGGGGCATCTCCCATAGCCAAACCGATCAACGAAACTCGTCCTCCACGCCGAGCCAAGTCAACTGCTGACTGAACGGTTGCCGGAATACCAGCGCATTCATAAACAACATCTCCACCCAAGCCCCGAGTATGCTCAGCGACGAAATCCACGGCGATGCTCGGATCAATGCTGTGATGTGCTCCAAGGTTCAACGCCAGATCCCTACGTGTATTATTGGGTTCCACGACGATAGTTGTTCCTGCTCCGGCTGCAAGAACCCATTGCAAAGCGCTCAGACCAATTGGTCCAGCACCTTGAATAACAGCCACATCACCCAATCGCGGTGCAGTGGCGCGCACAGCATGGAAACAAATAGCCGCTGGTTCAATCTGGGCAGCTTGTTCATCCGTTAAGTCTGGGTTTGCTGGCACCACACGACCGTGGTGGATGGTTAGTCGTTCAGCAAAACCGCCGTGGGGCGTCTCAAAAGGTCCTCTCCCCATCGTCGCCATTAGTACTGTTTGGCACTTGTTCATTTGGCCTGCGTGACAAGCGGGGCAGGATCCGCACGAAGGGGGGACAGCGATTATTACCCTGTCTCCTTCATCAACGCGGGTTACTTCAGAGCCCGCTTTTGAAATAATCCCCGTCCATTCATGGCCGCACGTAGCAGGCCAAGCGGGTCCTGGGCTCTGAAAAGAATGAATATCGGTTCCGCAAATTCCGCAGAGGGTAATGTCCACAACGACCTGGTCACTATCGGGAGCACTTTCCTCGAATTCGACGAATTCGATCGTTTCCTTATCAGTGATCAGCGCAGCGTGCATATGCTCAACCTAGTCCCAGTAGTAAAAAATTTCATATCCACCGACAATGATACATCTCCCCAAAACAGCCCTATGGGGTAATAATTACCTTGTTCCCCAGGTGCATAGTTTCGTTTACCGACCGCACCGAGCGCACTCCCGCCCGTGAGGCTTGTATCCGAGTAATGCTGGCGTAGTCGATGCGCAAACCGTACCGATCGCCGTACCCGAGCGTTCGTTGGAGATAGCACATTGTGACCATCGCATGGCAAAACGCCACAACGGTTTTCCCTGAGTTGTCAGCGATTATTTGCTCAAAAGCTCTGTAGACCCGATCAGCGAATGCTTCGATGTCTACGTCACCATGCATACTGTCAGGGTCATCGACGATTGCTTGCCATTCATCGCCCCCTTTGGCTTTCACTTCTTCCATCGGAAGGTACGTGTCGCTATCTTTGTCGATCTCGACGAGGTCATCAACGATGACCAAATCCATGCCCAGTTTCTCGACAAGAGGCTGAGCGGTTTGACGTGCTCGAAGCATGGGAGAGGAGACGATTAAATCTATATTCCGATCTGACAAGTAGTCTGCGACCGCGTTCGCTTGTTCAAGCCCCACGTCGGTCAAGCTGGGGTCAGCGGTTCCATCGACTCCTTCGACGCGGTTGGGTCTTCCATGTCTAACAATTATTAATTCCACATCATGAGCTTAGGGAAGCTGATCCGGAAGACCACCCTACGCACCGAAATAATTATGAAGGAAGAGACGAATACGGCACTCATTACACAATTCATATAAGGTGAAATTGTGAGCGACCTGCCAACACTCGATCTAACGGGGGGGAAAGCACTCGTTGTAGGTGGGGCTGGTGGGGGCATAGGATCCGCAGTTACCTTAGCCATCGCAGAGGCCGGAGCAGAACTTCACATCGTTACTGACGATAAAGGACACGCAGAAGAAGTCATCGAAGAAGGAAAAGGTTTGCGAGGGTCGATTCAAGCACATATCGCAGATGTCACCGACGAAACGGCTTTCTCTAAGGTGCTTCGTCAAATTTTGATAGGGCCAGATCCAGTTAAGTTTCTAGTAAATGTTGTTGGCGGGGTCGGAGTTACAGACTGGAGTCGGACAAAAGATTGCCAATTAGATACCTTTGATCGAATCCTTTCAAGAAATCTTCGATATGCCCTAGTTAGCTGTCGCCAGTTTGCATCATCACTTATAGAAAAATCTTCGCCAGGGGCAATTGTCAATATCTCATCTATCGCAGCAAGAGCCATTCCCCTTCTTGCTGGGTATGGAGCTGCAAAAGCAGGGCTGGAATCCATGTCCCGAACCATGGCTGCTGAGTGGGGCCAATACAGTATTCGAGTGAATGCGGTAGCGCCGGGAACAGTGAAGACACCAAGGGCTGGCCAGAACGATGTTCAAGAAGTTTCCCAGAGGATTCCGCTTCAACGCCGAGGAGAACCCACAGATATCGCCAATGCTGTCCTCTTTCTTCTATCAGAGAAAGCAAGCTATATAACTGGTCAGACCTTGACCGTTGATGGAGGGTCGACCCTTGGAGCATCGGGTGACAGCCTTCCTGATGTAGTCACTAATCCGGCGGTACGTGAACAATTCAACTAGAACTAGTCATTAGATATTTCTACTGAATCGCCAACTGTCATAATTCCCGACTTGGTGGGTGATAAACTCAGGCCCGCTTCGCGTTGATGATTTTTGCTGAGGTATTTCAAAGTTTTCCGAGAAGCAGGATATTCACCGACTGGCCGGGTAATCACGATGCAGCGATCAGTCCGTTTTTTCACAGCTACGGTGACGCCTCCAAGCAGGAGCTCTTTCCCCACCCACTCATCTTCCATGAATGCTTCCGATGTAGAGACAACAATGTTTGGCCTGAACCTTCGCACATCGCCGGCACCGTCTCCAACTCGGGAATCGAGCATGGTAAGGGTGCCCGAACCTATCAAGTGAAGACTTGAACTTGAGTCATAGAACCAGCCCGGTGAGGTGGAGAATTCAAAAATTTCCGGCTGTTCGGGTACCTCATCGAGTCCTTCATCCCATTCGATTTCAATCGTTGCTTGTTCTCCAGATTTGGGTGAAGCTATCTGTACTTCACGGTCGAGCCAAGTTGAAAGCTCAGCATTGATTTGGGGGTCGCTGTTATGAAATTCTTTGTTGCCAAATGAGAGAACACAGCCACCATTTACCAGTTTGGCTGACCCTTCGAGGAGCTTCGGTACCCGCTTTGCAGACAATAGCCGCCCAGTCTCGCTGTCCAATACTCCCCATGCTCGGTCACCTGGGATCACATCCGTAACTTCAGCGGATTCGATCTGTTCCCCTTGTAAGGATTTAACCGGATAGCGCCAGAGCTGCTCGATAGTAGTCATTACCAAGGATGGTCCGTGCCGTCCCAGCGGATAAACCGCCCTGAGTCTTCAATGGTAAGCGATAGTAAGGAATCGACGATTGCTCCTGCAGAATCAGCGACTTCCATTTCGGCCGCATCTGTTCCCATGTCTGTCTTGACCCAGCCGGGATGCAGGGCAACAAATGCCACTTCTTTGTTGGTTGACGCTGACATGACCGTAACCATGTTTAATGCGGCTTTGGAAACGTTGTAGGCGACATCGAAGGGCATCGCAGCGCCGATAATCATGGATCCGAGTTGGGAGGACGTATTAAGTACGATCGGGTTGTCACCGGCTTCGAGAAGGGCTATGGCACTTCTCGTCACCATCATGGGGCCGAGGGCATTGATCCTTGTCTCTTCAAGAACTACAGCCGGATCGACCTGCCACGGGTTGCATTGTCTTCGATCAGCGCCCAAATCATTGCTTGTAATACCTGCGTTATTGACGAGGATGTCCAGTGCTTCTGTAGTTTCTGCTAGTTCCTTTCCGAAAGCGTCTATTGAATCTTGATCGCTTATATCGAGTTGTAGGATTCCTGTAGGACCTGCTTCACGAAGGTCGGTCGCTCCATCAGGGTTTCGAACCGCTCCGTATACCATGTGGCCTTTGCCTATAAGTATTCTTGCCATTTCTAGTCCGATACCACGACTAGCACCTGTGATAACTATCCGTTTTTTGTCCATGCCCATACGATATAACAAACCTGAGGTAAGGAAGAATCAGAACCTGATTTCCTTCGATGGCCTAGTCTGCAAAAGGAATGTCATGAACGTTCTAGCCGTTCGGGATTTTGACTTGTTTTGGATAAAACAAGACGGTGACCAGAGCTCCGAGAAAGTACGCAGCGGCTCCGAGGATCCACACCCAGAGGTATGCGTCAGCAAAGTCCTCACCAACTCTGTTACCAACGACAGCGGCAGCTAACACGGCCCCAAGTGCTGACCCGAGCCTCCTCCCCGTATAGGAACCAGATGTGGCGCTAGCGAGTATCCCATCGTCAATCCCTAGAAGGGTCGCGATGGTGGTCGTGTTTCCGATGGCCATTGCCCCTAGCCCGAACGCTAGTAGTCCAATAGCCAGATAGGTATACCCGCTATCGATTAGCCAGAACCCCATAATGATGCAAGCAGTGCCGCTCCATACCCCACCAAAGACAATCATTGAACGTGGACCCCGCTTGTCTACTATTTGTCCTGCTATAGCAGAAGTCAGCAAAGGGACGATATTGAGGGGAACCAGAGCGAATCCTATGCGGAGCGGCGCCCACTCCCAGACTTCCTTCATGTAGAGAGGTAAGCCAAAATATATTGAGAAGAATCCTATTTGGCAGAATACCGACCCCAAACAACCAATATTGAATGAACGGCTGGTAAAAATTTCCGGATTTAAGATTGGGTGCGGGTGCGTAGTGTTTCGGTGGACAAATGCCGGAGCAGAGAAAATGAAAAGGGCGAGGCATATCAGTGTTGGAGGAGCACTCCAACCCCAGTCTTGGCCTTGTACCAATACGAGAGTAAAGCTGGAAACCGTCACGGTCGCCAGCAAAGCCGATAGGAAGTCAATTGGGGTTGGGTCTCGTTCCTCCATGTCCTTACCTAAAACAAACCATCCGACAACAAGGACCGCCAACGCGCAGATACCAGTGAAATAGAATACGGCTCGCCAATTGAAAACCTCAACAAGCCCAGCACCCACTGGGCTTGCACAGAGCCCAGCGACTGAAGCAATAGTGCCCCACACGCCAAATGCGAACGCCCGGCGAGAATGGGGGAATTCCACTAAGGAAATCGCCAAAGCCGTAGGTGACAGCAATGCGATACCCATACCTTGTAGAGACCGCAGCACGATTAATGCCCACACGTTCGAGAATGACCCCCCGAGAATAGCTGCCACCCCGTATAGAAGTAACCCGCTAAGGAAAACTCTACGCCGACCGAATTTATCGCCTGCTCTTCCGGCTACGAGTAGAGAAGAAACCATGACAATAAAAAAAGCTGAGATTATCCATGAGAGAGTTGTGCGTGAAGCCTGGTCGCTAAAACGATCCTCAATAAAGGGGAAGGCGACAAACATAGCGCCGCTATCGAGAAGGAGTAGAACCATGGATGCCGAGCAGACAAACAGGATAATCCAAGCTCTTCTTGCTATGGGTTCGGATTCCTTTGGATGACTTGGTTCGTTGAAATTGTTCAAATCTACTCAGGTAGGGGGTAGTGAACCCCTGGGACACCCGCCTCGAGAGCTTGGTACCAATCTGGTCGAGGTTGGACCGGTTCGTAAGGTGATGACACCATGGGTGCTTCAACGTTCCATTCGTGGTGAATTGGAGGAATCTGGAAAGTCCCATTGGATGCGTTTGTTCCACCATCAACGAGCAGGTCGACTCCGGTTATGTAACTAGCTAGGTCTGAAGCGAGGAACATCACGGCGTTTGTTACTTCGTGGGATTCTCCTACCCGGCGCATTGGGGTTCGGCTCGCTATCCACTTATCGATTCCCATTGCTTCCAAAGCTATTCTTGTCATTTCAGTAACGATGAAGCCTGGTGAGACTGAATTCACTCGTACGCCTCTATCAGCCCATTCACTTCCGAGTTGGAGGGTCATGTTCCTCAGGCCGCCTTTTGCTGCACTGTACGCTATGACACCGTTCTCACTCCCGCCGTTTCCAAGTATTGAACCGATATTGACAATAGAGCCAGAGCTATTTTCTAACATGTGCCTCCCGCATTCACGTGCATAATAGAAGGCTCCAACGAGGTCAACGGAAATAATCTGGTTGAATGTTTCGCTGTCGAAGTGCTCGGGGGCGAGACCGCGCATGTCAGCTATCCCTGCGTTGTTGATCAAGACATCAAGTTTCCCGTGGGCGTCAATGCCTGCAGTGACCACAGCCCTAACGTCGTCTTCTATTGACACATCGCCGGTTACTGCTGTGACTTCCCTTCCTTTCGTTCTACAACTATCTGCTACGTTTTGAAGCAAATCTTCACTTCGTGCTGTGAGAACAAGGTCAGCGCCAGCGTCGGCGAAAGCATAAGCGAACTGTTCCCCGAGGCCATAGCTCGCTCCAGTGATTAATACTGTTTTCTCATTGAAATCAAACATTCAAACTCCTATCTTGTGTTCCCATTGGCGGAATATCCTTGGTTCTTATAATGACTTACCCTCTTCCCACCAAGTCAAGTTGGCCGAGGATTTCCTGTTCTTTCTCTATACGCAGAGAAAGTAGATTTTTCAACTTAGCTATCGTAGCTGCATCTTCATTAGCGAAAGCCTCGTCAATAGCATCACCTAACGCCCCAGAAGCTTCCGAATATTCTGCCGCTACATCAGCAAGCACAAGGCTGGTAATTTCCTGAGGTTCTCTCCCAATTGCCTCGTTCATTGCTTGGATTTCTTCCACCATCCAAGCTATTTCATTTGCGCTTCTCCGGCTCAATCTTCGAAGCAACTGGTCAATCTGACCTAGGAGAACCTTTGCTTGTGCATCATTTACAGCTGGAAGAACAAAAGAATTCAGGTCATCTGCTATCGCAAGAAGAATTTTGTCCGTAGTTGGTTGTGTCAACACTGTTTTACCTCACCATCTAGCGCTGCCTCTAAGGCTTCGGCCGCAGTTATCCAAGCAGCTTGACCAAAAAGTAAATTATCTAAATTGAATGCAATACCTGTTGATGATGTTTCGCCTCTGGCCATAGACGACCCACTATTTGATATTTGGCTGACAACTCCAATAACTCCGAGGATAAGAAAATAGGTTAAAACCACTGGATTTACCTGCTCTTCCGTAAATCCAGTGACTTCCCTATATCGGCTTAGAAATACTTCAGGGTTTTCATCAATTAAATCCGGTGGAGCTGCCTGTGCATATGCCTTGAAATACCCCAGATCTTCTCTTGGGTCACCGATAGTTGCGAGTTCAAAGTCAATTACGACAAGGTCGCCTTCCTCATCGACCATCATATTTGCGGTAGAAAAATCATGGTGCACAAGTGAAATGGGGACCGGCGGTGGTCTATTTGCATCCAACCATGCCGCTACGTACCGAAAGATAGGTAAGTGTTCAACATGGTTGACTGCTGTTTGTTTCCACATCATGATCTGATCGGTTATTGGATCCCCAGAAACAGGTCTTTCAAGAATCTCTGGTAATGCATTAACAGGAATGGTGTGCATCGCCCCGGCTACTTCCGCAAGCTTCGGTGGAAGAGAAGCGGCACTATTTTTCTCAATCCATGGCAACGTAGATTCAGCTTCAGTGAAGTCCAGAACTAGCGCCGGTGTGCCGATGAAATCCCCTTCTGCATCAAGGAATCGCGCCGCTGGGGTATTCAGGTACGGCGAAACAGCCTGGATTACGGCAAATTCCTGTGACCGGTCAGTTTCAATAAGAGCAGTTCCTTTCGGAGGGTCACCTCTCAGGACGTAGGTACCCGACTCTCTAGTCCCCGCGATGGTAAATGAAGCTTCGAAACGTGCCATAAGTCGCGAGTAGCCTCCAGTCATAGCCTGGTATCCGCCTACCGTGATGTCTGAAGCACCGTTCGCCTCAAGCAACGTAGTAATTTTTTCTGGCATTCCCTCAGGGTCTTGCATAGAGTGCACGCTAGTTGAATCTTTGTTTATTCGCCTCATTATGTTATGTTTCTCAAATGACCAGAGTGCTCTTAATGACGAAAGGTCACCCTTTTCACAAAGATAAGTTTTTCCGAATATTTGATGACCTCGTAGCGGATGAGCAGAGTTGCGTTAGTGAATACACCCATGTTGAACAACCTGCCGCTCAACACTTTTTCGACCCTGATGCAGGTAAAGACTGGGACGTTTTCGTCATGTACGACATGCCAGGAATAGAGTTCACTCGGGTTTCATCTACAAACCATGATGACTCACCGGTGCTATTTCATGAACCGCCCGAATGGTATAAGAGCGCAAGTCGGGCTCTACTTGAACAGGGGAAAGGGATGGTATTCCTCCACCACGCAATCGCCGGGTGGCC
>CAJWET010000035.1 GCA_913031515.1 uncultured Acidimicrobiaceae bacterium
AGGTGTGGAGCAGATATCCGCCAGTGGTATGCAGGACACCTTTCGGTTTTCCTGTTGTCCCCGATGTGTAGATCATTGTCAGCGCGTTTTCTGACCTCCCTTCACTTACAGGAGTTTCTGTATTTCCTAACGTGCTTTCCCAGGCAAGCACGGAAGGGTATTCGTTGTCTTCGCCATAAGAAATCACATGTCGCAACGTCGTTAATTCTCCAAGGATTGGAACAAGGGTCGGAAGGTACGTCGATTCGATAATGAGAATCTCAACATCAGCGTGAGACAACAGATACGAAGCCTCCTCTGAAGTTGACCGGTAGGGAATAGGGACGGACACGCCACCCGCCTTTCGTATCGCATGCATCGCCGTTAGTGCCTCAAGGCTGTTATTCCCCCACCAAGCAATATGTGAACCCAATTCGACGCCGAGCTCAAGAAGACCATTTGTCAACTGATTCACTAAAGCATTGAACTGGCTGTAGTTGATTTTCCGTACTTGAAGTCCAGACCGGTCATCGATTATTGCTACCCGGTCTCCTAGAGCCTCAGCATGGTAAGTCAGATGATCCATGTTCACATTCGAACCGTACACCCTACAGTTCGTTTGACGGAAGTTAGAAAACATTTCATTTATCTCATACAAGGTTGACGTACACACCATTCCTGCCACTAACCTGCACATCGTGATCCTTTCTGACCAAACACTTCGAGAACAACTTGATTCTGGAAGAATCGTTATTGAACCATTAGGTGAAAATGCGATCCAACCTAGCTCTGTAGATCTCCGCATCGATGCACTATTTCGGGTTTTCCGAAACCATTCACTCGGTATTATCGATGTCAAAAAAAACTTGGAAGACCTGACGGAACTTGTCACAGTTACCGATGACGAACCCTTTATCCTCCACCCTGGGGAATTCGTCCTCGGCAGTACTCTTGAGCGGGTAGTTGTTCCGGAAGATTTGGTCGCCCGGCTCGAAGGCAAAAGTAGCTTAGGCAGGCTCGGGTTGCTTATCCATTCCACAGCTGGCTTTGTTGATGCTGGCTGGGACGGGCAACTAACTCTTGAACTATCGAATGTTGCGAATCTCCCGATCACCTTGTATTCCGGAATGAAGATTGGGCAAATCAGTTTCCAGCAGATGACGACACCAGCAGAAAATCCATATGGTTCTCAAGCTCTTGGGTCTAAATACCAGAACCAGACCGGTCCCAGACCAAGCCGATATTGGGAGAACTTTGGAGAACACGAATAACAAAAACTTTCAGAAAGCCTTTGGGCTTTTTGTCATCGTCGCGATCCTTAGCCTTTTATTTTCAGGAGTTTTCGGATTTCTCCACGACCGCGAAAGGGTTGAAGATTTTTTCCAAGATTCCGGAGCTTTGGGCCCCATTATCTATATCTTGTCGTTCGTTGCCGCCCAACCTCTTAGCCTTCCCGGTGCAGCGCTAATAATTCCGGCAACCTTTGTTTGGACGTGGTGGGAGGTCCTCATTTACAGCATGGTCGGTGGTATCGTCGCCAGCACTGTCGGGTTCGCCGTTTCACGTTGGATTGCTCAAGATTGGGTGCGAAATCGATTACCGAAAAAATTGCTCAAATGGGATCGGCGACTATCAGACAATGCTCTCCCAGCGGTCATCACTCTCCGACTAATAACTGGATACGCTCCAGCAGCAGACTGGGTTCTAGGGGTTTCGAAGGTCAAATGGCGGGATTTTCTAATTGGAACCGTTGTAGGTCTCGCACCGATTACAGCTGTTTTCGCGATTCTTGGTGATGACACGGTCAGGTGGGTCCAAACAGCACCTTTAGTTGTCCTTGTTGTCGTAGCGGTTCTTGGATTCGTCTTCCTCGTAGTGAAAAAACTCAGGAAAGCCGATTCGGATAGTTAATCCAAGATCTAGTTTTCTTGAGCAAGTTGATCCGCTTGGTATCTCCAGCTGTACCGGTTAAAGCAACCCGGCAGGTCAAATTCCTCCTCTATCGCCGTGACCTCAGCATCGGTAAGGCGTGCAACTTGAACAAATGACGTAATACCTCGTTGAGCTAAACGCTGCGCACTATAGGGGTCAAGGCCCCTGATCAGCGAAAGGTTATCAGGTTCTCCTGAGCTATCCAGTTCACCTTCTTCGCCTATAACTTCGCTTCCATCAATTTCTGAAGGAAGAGCGGACTGCTCGGATACCAGGGTTTGAGATCCTACAGTTGTTGAACTTTCGGTTTGAGCGACAACTCTTTGTACTGCACCGACCGGAATAGGTTCACCTACGGACAGAGGTTTGGTGAGTTCAGTGGCTGGAACTGACTCAGGTGTTACAACGTTTGGGTTCTCAAGAAGGACTTTCCGAGATATCTCAGCATCGTCTTCTCCAGCCTCCAATGCCTCCAGAAGATGAATTGCTAAATCAGCTACCTTTACTTCGTCTTCTTCTTTTCCCGCCGCTTTCACACCATCATCCATCATGACGTAACAGAAAGGACACGCTGTCGCTATACGGCTCGCTCCAGTCTCAACAAGTTCACGAGCTCGGACATCATTTACCTTTGGGCCGATGTCTTCCTCCATCCACATTCGGGCACCCCCAGCTCCACAGCACATGCCTTTCGTCCCATTGCGCGGCGCTTCAACTATTTCTACACCCGACAGACTTCCTATAACTTTCCTCGGTGAAAGGTATATGTCGTTGTGCCTACCTAAATAGCAACTGTCATGATAGACAACACGTTCAGACAAGGTTGCGTTCGACATATCCAACTGACCGGACTCAATCAACTCTTCAAGTAGTTGTGTGTGATGGATAACCTCGTAATGGCCTCCGAGTTGAGGGTATTCATTCTGTAAAGTATTAAAACAATGCGGGCATTGGGTGATGATTTTCTTAACACCCATGCCATTAAGTGTCTCTATGTTTTGCATGGCAAGCATTTGAAATATGTATTCATTGCCTGAACGTCGAGCAGGATCTCCAGTGCAGTTTTCTGCAGGCCCAAGGATACTAACGTCGATACCGGCACGATTTAGAAGCTTTGCCATGGCTTGGCTTACCTTCTTGTTTTTATCGTCGAAACTTCCAGCACAACCTACCCAATACAACCATTCAGATTCAAAAGGGTCACCTCCGGCAATTATTTCAATACCTTCGATATCTTTCGCCCAATCAGCACGTTCTGTTTGGGATATGGACCATGGATTTCCAGAATTTTCCATAGCCCGGTAGGCGGTACCGAGTTCGGTGGGAAAGTCCGATTCCATAAGCGACTTATACCGGCGCATATCAAGGATCTTGTCGAGTATCTCAATATTCACGGGGCAGATTTCATCGCATGCTTTACAGGTAGTACAGGCCCATAACTCATCGTTACTCACCCGATCAAACATCCAGTTTGCAGGAACAGTAATTTCCGTATCAACACCTAACGGGGGAGTCGTCACTGGTTCACCCGTTGCAGCCATAACTTCACCAGTCTTCAAGACAATCTCTCTCGGGTCTAACGGTTTTCCTGTAGCGTGAGCCGGGCAGACAGAGGTACATCTTCCACACATCGTGCAGGCATCAGTATCCAAAAGTTGTTTCCAAGTGAAATCTTCGATAGTAGATGCCCCAAATGTTTCTAATTCTGTTTCCATCAAATTTGGGAGTGGCTTCATAGCTCCCTTTGGACGTTCACGGTCTTTGAGATACATGTTCAGTGGTGACGTGAAAATATGCCGCAGCATGGTAATTGGTAGGAAGACGAGGAAGCCGACAAAGAAAATCACATGCGCGTACCACCATGCTTGATGCCAGCCGTTAAGGTGCCCGAGGCCATCGAAAAGCTTGGCAAGCGGATATCCGATGATTGACCACTTCTCGTAACTAGGTTCATTCTCTATCGCGACACGGAACCCTTCAGCAACAAAACCTGTAACTCCGAGTCCAAACAGAAGCCCTAGCCCGATTGCATGATCTCCTTTGGATTTAATCCGGATTCGATAAGGTCGAAATCTCCGAGGACCGTATCGACGGAGGAGAGCCCATGTGACCCCAACAAGGAACAAAACGCCAGCTACATCTCCAACCAGTGAATATCCCTTATAGACCCCTCCATGGAGAAACTTGAGATCATTTGGCAGTTGATGGTCTATCTCCAACGTCGTGGTAACTCCCAGGAGGATAATAAACGGGAAGTACATTAAAGAGTGCATTAATCCCGCCGCCGGATCCTGCATTAAGGTTTTCATATACAGGCCTGCGCGAAGATCTTTCGCACGCCGGTGAACGTTCTTGGTAGTCGTCGACCTATTATCAGGCTGCCCCCGCGTCCAATTCTTCACCCGAAGTGAAAAATTCCACGCTCCATAGATTATGAGCGTTGGAATCACGCTATAGAAAGCAACCTTTGCAGCAGCAGGAATGTTCCCAAAGACTTCACGGTGAATGGAGTTGTTACCATGCTGATCAAAGACCGCTGCAGCGATTCCGGACAAAGCCGTGAAAATAGCAACGGCTATTCCTAGACCAAGGACCCAGTCCTGTGGTCGTAACTTTTTTCGACTTCCCTCTTCCATGACTTATTCAAAGTTAGCCTGTGGGCGTGCTAAGAACAGACTTCTCAGGGTTGAAATTTCCCAATTAAGAAAAAATCACATCGCAGCTTTCGAAGATTTCCCTACTTGAAGCCGTTTTTTAATCAATGGAACTGAAAGTTGGGTCAAACCGACTCAACTTTTCCCTTTTTTTGGGAATAAATATCCCACCAGAGTGGTTGATATAAGTGCAGCAAAATCTGCGCATAACAAGAAGAAATAGCGCAATAAGCGCTGAATAGGAGAAAAACATGGCGAAGGCCGTCGGTATAGATCTAGGAACAACAAACTCCGTTGTTGCAGTTCTCGAAGGTGGAGAACCCACAGTGATAGCAAATACAGAAGGAAGTCGCACTACGCCTTCAGTTGTAGCGTTTGCAAAAGACGGGGAGGTTCTCGTCGGTGAGGTTGCGAAACGACAAGCAATCACAAACCCTGAACGCACGATCCGGTCCGTGAAACGAGACATGGGATCAAGTTGGAACATCAGCATTGACGATAAGTCTTATAATGCACAAGAAATTTCTGCTCGCACGCTTATGAAACTCAAACGAGACGCAGAATCATACCTTGGCGACACCGTTACGGAAGCCGTTATCACTGTTCCCGCCTACTTTGACGATGCTCAACGGACAGCTACACAAGAAGCTGGAAAAGTCGCTGGTCTTGAAGTTCTTCGCATCATCAACGAACCGACAGCTGCCGCTTTAGCGTACGGCCTTGACAAAGGTGGCGAAGATCAAACTATCCTCGTTTTTGACCTTGGAGGCGGTACCTTTGATGTTTCAGTTTTGGAGATCGGCGATGGTGTATTTGAGGTAAAATCTACGAGTGGAGACACAAAATTAGGTGGTGACGACTGGGACGAACGGGTCATCCAATGGTTAGTTGACTCCTTTAACAACGATCACGGAGTTGACCTCTCGAAGGACAATATGGCGGCACAGCGACTCAAAGAAGCTGCTGAAAAAGCCAAAATCGAGCTTTCTGCCAGCCAGAGCACTCAAATTAATCTCCCCTTTGTCACGGCGACCGATGCTGGGCCATTGCACATGGACTACTCGTTTTCCCGGTCAAAATTCCAAGAACTCACTGAAGATCTACTGGAACGATGCCGAAAACCGTTTGAACAAGCGATCAATGATGCAAATCTTGCAAAAAGCGACATTGACCACGTGATCATGGTAGGTGGTTCAACACGAATGCCAGCAGTATCCGAACTCGTTCAAAGTATGACGGGGAAGGAACCAAATAAGAGTGTGAACCCAGACGAAGTAGTCGCTGTTGGTGCTGCTATACAGGCCGGGGTACTCCGTGGCGAGGTAAAAGATATTCTCCTCCTTGACGTCACTCCATTATCTTTAGGAATTGAAACTAAGGGGGGTATCATGACCAAATTAATTGAACGAAACACGACAATCCCGACGAGACGTACGGAGGTTTTTACCACTGCCGACGACAATCAACCATCGGTAGAAATCCATGTACTCCAAGGCGAACGAGAAATGTCTCAGTTCAATAAAACTCTGGGGAAGTTTCAACTAGTTGATCTTCCTCCTGCCCCAAGAGGAGTACCGCAGATTGAAGTAACCTTCGATATCGATGCGAACGGCATTGTCCACGTATCAGCGAAAGATCGGGCTACAGGGAAAGAACAATCCATAACAATTACCGGCCAATCCTCACTAGAAAAAGACAAAATTGACCAAATGATCGCTGATGCGGAAGCCCACGCAAACGAAGATCGTGAGCGGCGGGAAGAAGCTGAAACTCGTAACTCTGCAGACTCCTTAATTTACCAAACAGAAAAAATGGTCCGCGAGAATGAGGATAAACTTTCCGACGAAGAAAAAGCAGATGTCGAAGATAAAGTAGTGGCCCTCAAAGAAGCGCTTGAAAGTGACGAAGACGAAACTAGTCTCGAAACGATTAAGGAAGCTGTGGAGGGACTTAACGCGGCAAGCCAAGGTTTCGCCCAAAGACTCTATGAAGCTGCCGCTCAACAGGAAGACAGCGATGAAGCTGCCGATTCTGATGACATCATCGATGCGGAAATCATCGACGAGGAAGAATGAACGTGGGCGAAGACGAAGCCACAACCCCAGAAGGAGACCCTGAAACGGATTTACCGATATCAGAAGAAGCAGAAAACCCTGAAACGGTGGAACAAACTGCGATCGAACAACTCCAGTCGGAACGCGACAGTTATCTATCTGATTTGCAACGTATCCAAGCAGATTTCGACAACTTTCGCCGTCAAGCACAAAAACGGCAGACAGACCTAACGGAATATGCAGCAAGCGGTATTGTAGAAAAACTTTTACCCGTCCTTGATGCCTGCGAAGCAGCTATACAACAAGGCGCTACCGACGTTAAACCCATTCAATCGTCTTTGTTAGAAACCTTACAAGCGCGTGGGTTAGCAATCGTCGGGGCAGTGGGTGAAGAGTTCAACCCAGATCACCATGAGGCAGTCAGCCATGAACCTTCTGAAGATGCAGAGACTTCGACTGTTCATGAGGTCATGCGATCCGGATATACCTGGAACGGTCGAACGATACGACCGGCGATGGTGCGGGTAAAAGGTTGATAAGTTTACCAGCGTGACCTGACTTCATAGGGTTTCTGCTGGGATGAATTAAGGGGGTCATATGGATGTAAAGCGGGAGTGGCTTGAAAAGGACTATTACGCGGCCCTTGGGGTATCTTCCGACGCGTCTGATAAGGAAATCCAAAACCGATACCGAAAATTAGCCCGAGAATTACACCCAGATAAAAACCCTGATGATCAAAAGGCAGAAGACCGATTCAAGGAAGTCTCGACAGCCTATGACGTAGTTGGGAATTCAGAAACCCGTAGCCAATACGACGATGTCCGTCGGATGGGACCATCAGCTATGGGAGGATTCTCCGCCCAAGGAGCTGGGTTCGGCAACGTTAATGACCTGTTGAATAGCATGTTCGGTGCGAGTGGAGATCCGTTCGGCACAGCGGGTCATAATATGCCAAGATCCGGATCCCATCAACAAGCTCAGCTGCGATTGAGTTTCGATGAAGCTATCCATGGTGTTACTACTTCCGTCACGACTGGCGGAGCCGATGGGGGGTCTCGGTCAGTAAAAATACGAATCCCTGCCGGAGTCGACGATGGGAAGCGGATACGAGTGAAAGGAAAGGGTGGCAATGGCTTCAATGGGGGCCCTCCTGGCGACCTTATTGTCATCATTAGAGTTTCACCGCATACGCTTTTTAATAGAGACGGAAAGAATTTGACCTTAAATTTGCCAATTACTTTCCCAGAAGCTGCCCTTGGCGCTGATGTTCAAGTCCCCACATACGGTGGTGACCGAGTGACACTTCGACTACCGCAAGGAACAGAATCCGGTAGAACTTTCCGGGTTAAAGGTAAAGGGATAAATATTGGAGATATTACAGGGGACCTTTTAGTAACAGTCGAAGTTGCAATTCCGACAAATTTAAATGAAGAGCAAATCAAATCATTGCAAGCATATGCACAAATCAATACAGATGACCCCCGAGAACAATTAGGGAATTCATGACCGTTGAGAAAACCAGACCCGCAGAGTAGCGCCAATTCGGTTGTCTTATCGCCGAAGCTCTTATTTGCGGATACTATGACTAGCCATGGCACGGGGCCTGCTAGAAGTTCAAGGGATCACAATCCGATTCGGCGGTATCACCGCACTCGATGACCTTAGTTTCCACATCGAAACCGGGGAAATATGTGGTCTAATTGGTCCTAACGGGGCTGGAAAGACGACGTTATTCAATGTCATTAGTCGGATTTATGATCCGACACAGGGAAGGGTTATCTTTGACGGAGAAGACCTCCTTGATTGCGCCCCCCATGAAATATCGCAAATAGGTATTTCCCGTACTTTCCAAAATCTCGCTCTGTGGCCAAGAATGACGGTTGTAGAAAACGTTCTGGGCGGGGCTCATACTCGGGGGAAACAAAATTTCTTTTCAGCCATGATGCGTTTCGGGCTCAAGAAAGAAGAGAAAGACCTCAAAGATGTGGCGTATGAAACTTTGGAGAGGTTGGAGCTTCTAGAACATGCTGAAAAGCCCTGCGATGGGTTGCCATTCGGAACTATGAAAAGAATCGAGCTCGCACGGGCGCTAGTCAGCAACCCGAAACTTCTTCTCCTAGATGAACCGGCGACGGGATTGACTCATTCAGAGGTGAGTGACCTGTCTGAATTGATTGTTTCGATCAGAGATGATTTCAACCTAACAATTTTACTGGTCGAACATCACATGGGTATGGTCATGGGAATTTCAGAAAAGGTTGTCGTCATCGACTTTGGGTCAAAGATAGCTGAGGGGACGCCATCAGAAATACAGGAAAATTCTCTAGTCATATCTGCATATCTCGGAGCGCCGAAATGACCTCGCCAATACTGCACGTAGAAGATCTCAAAGCTACCTACGGCCCAGTTCAGGTACTCCATGGCATTGATTTCACCGTCTTTCCTAAAGAAATCGTTGTAGTTCTGGGTGCAAACGGAGCAGGAAAAACAACGACACTGCGCTCCATTTCTGGGATGATACAAACAAGCGGCCGCATTGAACTCAATGGCGAAGAAACCCGTAATTTAACCCCTTCAGAGATTGTTCGCCGAGGTGTAGCCCACGTTCCCCAAGGAAGAGGGACCTTCCCAGAATTAACCGTCGAAGAGAACTTGAAGGTCGGTGCATTTATTCGCACAGATAAGGACATAAAAATAGACATTGATACTTGTTATGAGAATTATCCCGTTCTCTATGAACGCAAAACGCAAATGGCTGGTTCTTTGTCAGGAGGCGAACAACAGATGCTTGCAGTTTCACGTGCTCTCATGTCGCGTCCACAACTCTTGCTCATGGATGAACCTTCTTTAGGACTTGCACCGCAAATTGTTGAAGATCTCTTTACCCGGTTCGTGGCAATAAATCGAGAGCAAGAGACCACGATGTTGATCGTTGAACAGAATGCACAATTGGCGTTGGACATTGCCAATCGTGGGTATGTTCTTGAATCAGGGCGGATTTCTGTAGAAGGTAAAGCAGAAGAACTCATAAACGACGACGCTATCCGCCGAGCATACTTGGGGGCCTGACGTGGATCTATTTCTCCAAAGGGTCGTTGATGCGATAACGAATGGCTCGACCTACGCCTTGATAGCAGTAGCTATGGTCTTGATCTTTAAAGCAACAACTCTAATCAACTTTGCACAGGGCGAACAGGCAATGCTGGGAGCTTTCGCTGTCCTTCAGTTATGGAACTGGGGTATACCCATGTGGGGAGCTGTCATCATAGGAATGCTTTTCTCGGGAATCCTCGCGGCCGGTTTAGAAAGGGCATTCATACGGAAATTTGATCCCGCCGACCATTTGCCGCTGGTCATTATCACGCTTGGCCTTTTTCTAGTTATTAATGCAGTAGCCGCTATCATTTGGCGTTTTGACCCCCAGTCATTCCCGCAGCTTTTCCCCTCCGGCAACGCTTTCACCTACAACAACGTTCGGCTTTCGTGGTACTCAATCTTTGCCTTTGGAAGTTGTGTTCTTGTCTTATTTGTTTTACAAACACTTTTGACGAGAACCAAAATCGGATTAGCATTTCGTGCTGTCTCTTCCAACCTGGAATCGAGCAGGCTCAGCGGTATAAAAATTGGGCCAACCCTCCAGTTCGGCTGGGCGTTGGCGGCAGCTGCAGGGACGTTAGGAGCATCAATTTATGCGGCGAATCCTGTTCTCCAAATAGAACCATCAATGATGCTCAGAGCTCTTATCTTCTCTGTGACTGCAGCAGCCCTTGGAGGCTTGGACAGCTTATGGGGTGCACTAATTGGTGGTTTGACAATTGGATTTGTCCAGAGTGTTGTAGTCCAGTACATCCCATTTATACCGAATGAGATGAGTCTTTCTGCCGCAGTTGTGGTGCTACTTATCGTCCTTACCCTCCGCCCATCTGGGGTATTGGGTACAAGAGCAGTTGAACGAGTATAGGGAAAGATATGGCTTCAAAGATCCAAATATCTAATGGGACTCGGACTTACCGTAACTCTCGAATTGTGATGTGGGCGTGTTTCGTTATTTCCCTTCTCCTTATAGCTTTTGCTTATGTTGATGTTGGAACGATTTCAATCGGATCAAATAACTACAACTTGTCTCTCATCCGACTGAACAAGGCGATTGCCTACACTATTGCCATTCTTGGCCTTCAAGTTGTTATTGGATATACCGGCCAAATTGCACTCGGGCAAAGTTTTTTCTTTGGAACGGGCGCATATATTTCTGCGTGGCTTATAGCCGACCACTCTTGGCCCTTTCTTGTCACTCTTCTGATCGTCATCCCAAGCTGTTTTATCATTGGAATGGTTTTGGGACTTCCAGCGCTACGAATTCGCGGTCTTTATCTTGCTCTGCTTACTTTTGGCCTTGCTGCTGTTTTCCCCTCAATCGTAAAACTCGACAAACTCTATACGTATACCGGTGGAGCAGGTGGAAAACTTACCAGCAACTATAAGTTCATCGCTCCAGCCTGGTTACCTTTCGACGAAGTTGCCCAGGCTCTTCAAAAATTACCTATCTTGGGCGGGTTCTTTGGCGACGGCCCCCTTTCAAATAGGGAAGAATCGCGCCTATGGAAATTCATCCTATTCTGTGTTATTGCGGGTATTTGCTTCTGGTTGGTTTATAACCTGATTCACAGCCGTCCAGGTCGAGCTATGAGAGCGATCCGAGATAATGAGACAAGCGCCGCTGTCTCAGGGATAAATCTTGCGATCACGAAAACACTTTCCTTTGGTGTCGCTTCTGCTCTTGGTGGTGTGGGGGGTGCAATATATGTAGCTGAAGTTGGGATTGCTTCACCTGATGACTTCAGCTCACTAGTGGCAATCTACCTAATTGTTGGGCTTGTCGTAGGAGGTGTGGGAACACTTCCCGGGGCAGTACTAGGTGGACTCATCTATGCCCTGGTCCCCGATTGGGCTTCTTCGACCCAATCGATATCTTTCGTTCCACAACGCTGGCTCCAAGGACCCACTGGATCCCTAATCCTCGGGCTTTTGCTGATTATTCTGACCTTATTTTTACCCGGCGGTATGGTCACTGGTTGGAGAAAATTAAAGAATAGATTAAAGCCCACAGAGGTGCGAGCTTCGTAATTGCAAAAGAAATCTATAGCTATAGTTTTAAATTCGTAATCGAATTGTTTGCACAAGCTTTAAAAATTCACTATTTTCCTCATTAACCTACGGAGGGTTCCAATGAAAAAAGTAATTATTCGTCTTGTATGTGTTTTTGGGGTGATTAGCCTTATAACTGCCGGATGCGGTGATGACGATTCTGAATCGTCCAGCTCGGCTTCGAGTTCAGAAGCTGAAGCGGATACATCAGCTCTGACAAGCGGTCAGGTTGAAATTGCAATTGGAACAGTGCTTTTGCCAAATTTAAGTAAATATATTCAATCAAGAAATAAAAAAAAAATA
>CAJWET010000036.1 GCA_913031515.1 uncultured Acidimicrobiaceae bacterium
TGTGGTTTTGGCAAATTTTAACTCCAATTCTTCTTCTTTTGGGATGTGCAGTAAGTTCCTAGTAGATCTGGTTGCCGATCATGCAAAGGAGTAGTCCATGGGTGCGTTAGATGGTGTGAGAGTCGTAGATGTGGGCCTGCTTGTGCAGGGTCCTCAAGCAGGCCAAACCCTCAGAGATCTAGGAGCCGAGGTGATAAAGGTTGAACTTCCGGGGATGGGTGATATGGCGAGGTGGATACCTATTTCCATGGAAGATTTAAGAACCCCGTATTTTGAAGCTTGTAATCGAGGTAAAAGGAGTATAACTATTGACCTTCGAGTCGCTGAGGGCGCAGATGTCTTTCGAAAATTAGTTGATACTGCAGATGTTCTCCTAGCGAATTTCAAACCAGGAACTCTCGAGGCATGGGGTTTGGGTTACGAAATCCTAAGCCAAACGAATCCGGGCCTCATTTACGCAATGGGTTCAACATTTGGCCCCGAGGGAAAGGGGGCGGATCGTGAAGGAGCCGATCTCGCTGGACAAGCAGCCGGAGGGCTCATCAGTACTACCGGTTTTGATGGTGAACCACCCACGCCAGTAGGTGCAACAGTAGCCGATCACATTGGCAGCATGAATATGACCGTTGGTATTCTGGCAGCGCTGTTCTCCAGAAAAAGTACTGGCATAGGTCAGAGAATAGATGTTTCACTTCTTGGGGGACAAATATATGCACAAGCATCGGAATACACCGCCTATCTAATGACAGGGGAAGTCCCTGGTAGGAGCAATGCAGGACACCCACTATTGCCAATGGCATATGGGATCCTTGAAACTTCCGATGGTTATATGGCTCTCGTGGGAGTTTTGCCTGAGAAAAGAGAGGCGTTCTATGAGGCAGCGGGAGTACCAGAGTTGATTAATGACGAGCGTTTCGCTCCTCTTCTATATACGACTGAAATTAGGAAGGAACTATTCAGACTTTTAGCTGATGGGTTCAAAAGCAAAACCACAGAGGAATGGGTTCAAATTCTTGATCAGATGGAAGTTCGTTATGCCCCAGTTAACGATTATGCTCAAGCTGTTGCAGATCCGCTAGTAACTACCAATGGCTACATCGTAGAGTTAGAAGACTTTGATGGCAGAACTAAACAGGTTGTTGGTTCACCGATCAGAATGTCGGGAACGCCGACTGAGCCGTCGGTAGCTGCTCCAGAGCTTGGACAGCACACTGAAGAGATTCTTTTGGAGCTTGGATATACGTGGGAACAGATCGGAGAGCTTCGTGACTTGCAATCAATTTAACTTTCTTGGTGCTTCCCGCCATATGTTTTATTAGAACCTCGCTAATATCTATCCAATGTATAATTCGCTTCGCTATCTGGTCTTAAGCATTTTGGTGTTTGGACTAATTGCATGTTCAAACTCGGGTGAAGAATCCCCTGCAGCGGTTGAAAGCTCAGTAGAAAGAGAAACCTCGACACAAGACTTAGCTACCTCTCAATCCGACGCTCAGGTAGTAGCGGTCGAGGAAGTCCAAGCGACTGATGTAATACGAGTTGGGGTAATCATTGACGAAGAGAACATCATGTCATCGTACGACCGCCAGCCAGGCGTTGGGTTTATAGGAATGATTGAAGAAATCAACAGGCAAGGCGGATTGTTGGGTCAAAGGATTGAAGTTCTACGAGAAAATAGCGAATCCCGCCTTTCGGTAATAGATAGCGCTGCAAAAAAATTGATTGAATCCGGTGTCCAGCTTCTCGTTGTTACCTGTGAATTAGATTATGCTGCCCCGGCGATTAGGCGAGCTAAGGAGGCAGAAGTTTTATTGATCTCCCCGTGTGCTTCGGAAGAGAATTGGGGTTTAGGAGATGTAGATGCTCTGGCATTCTCAATGGTTACTCGCCCGAAGGTCTATGGGGCACAGTTAGCGGACTTCCTATGGGATCAGGGAAATCGGTCCACTGCAATTTTCTGGGACGATACCGTACCGGAAACGATCCAAGAATGTCTTGCATTTAGAGACCGATGGGGAAGTCTGGGCGGTTGGTCCACCGTTGAGTCAGCCGTTAATATGGTGACTGCGCCCTCCGTCATCGGCCCAGCGGATCGGAACAAGTCACTTGATGTGGACGTGATTGTTGTTTGCGCAACCAATCGAGTGGGTATTCTCACGTTGCAATTGATTCGAGGAGCTGGGTGGCTTACTCCTATTGTGGCAGGCCCCTCGTTGGATAGTGCGTCTTTCTTTCCTTCCGACGTTCCGGGGCTTGGTGACTTCAGAATGGTCTCGTTTTCCGCTGCGAATGGGGATGACCCATATTTAGCTGTCAATCAGGCGGCAAATTACTTCCAAATTATCGATGGTATTCCACCTGCCAGTGGCCGGTTTATCTTGGGAGCCGATCTTGCAGCATTATGGGAACAGGCTGTTACTGCCGCCGGAACAGCAGATAGCAGATTTGTAGCAGAAAGAATCAAAGCATTTGAATTCGTTGAGGTTCCTTCAGGACCGATAAGTTTTGAAGGAACTCAAGCAGTCTCTATACGTACTTTACGGATGCTAAGACACACGGGTGGTTACATGGTTTTCGATTCACTCATAGAACAAGCAACTCAATAACCTAGTTCTAAATCGATAAGTCCGAGTAACTGATCACCGGCGATATATCTTCTGACGTTTTCCTCGACACGGGTTTCCAAAAGCGCAATACCCATTTCGGGAGTATTCCCAATATGAGGGGTAATGAGGCAATTCTCTATAGTCCATAAAATATGGTCATCCGGAAGGGGCTCTGGATCAGTTACATCAAGAACCACCCCAGCGATTCCGCCTGATTGGAGAGCATGCACTAGATCCGCAGTCACGATATGCTGCCCCCTTGCTACGTTTACTAAAATCGCCCTTTCCGGCATCAACTCAAAGAAAGAGGAATTAACGACTCCAGAGGTTTCAGACGTTAAGGAAAGTGCGAGAACTACAATATCAGCTGTAGGAAGAATCTCGGGTAAGTCTTCGAGTTTGGCAGTACGTGTAGCGGCAAGATTTTTTTCCTCGGACCTCCGGACTACAGTTGTCTCACAGTCAAAAGCTGCTAATAAAGGAAGTAAATCGTTTGCGATGCCGCCTCCACCAAGAATAACGACATGAGCTCCGAATAACGTTTCGCCAACCGGACCGCTCCACTGGCGTTTTCTGGCGTAGTTCACAAGGCCACGTTTGAGAGCCAGTATAGAACCCAAAACATGTTCCGCAACCGGCTGAGAATACACGCCCTTCCCACACGTCCATATCCTGTGGTCATCTAGCATTGGTAGAAAGGGCTCGATTCCCGCAAACGGAAGCTGCACCCATTCCAACGTTGGCTCGAGTAACTCGGGGAGCAACCCCGGTCGATCAGGGTCGGCCCATACCAGAGCACTAGCATCCTCAATTGGGCTCACAGTGCCGCCTCCACGGACTACCGCATCAGCCAGCCCGTCACGTCGCCAATTGTCAGGCTCAACAGCTATCCGTGCTTCTAGTTTATTCGTTTGTCGAGTATTTTTAGAACTGTTCATTTCTTGAAGTCATTTGGTTGGGTGGGAGAGAAAGGGTTCGGCACTATGGTCAAATATATGGATATTGCAGATTCAGTCCTTGACCTTATCGGCAGAACCCCCATGGTGCGATTAACCCGTGTCACAGAGGGTATTTCATGTCCTGTCGTAGCGAAAGTTGAGACAACGAATCCTGGCGGAAGTGTGAAAGACCGGCCAGCACTTGCAATGATTGATGCAGCAGAAAAAGAAGGTCTTCTGAGTCCAGGGTCAACGATTATTGAACCTACTTCTGGGAATACCGGCGTAGGACTCGCAATTGTTGCAGCCCAGAGAGGATATGACTGTATTTTCGTCATGACGGACAAAGTCAGCCCAGAGAAAGTGGATCTTCTCAAGGCGTACGGTGCGGAGGTTTTAGTCTGCCCCGTTGATGTAGCTCCAGAAGACCCCAGATCATACTATTCGACAGCAGAGAGGCTTGTGAAGGAGCGTCCAGATGCTTTTAGGCCCAACCAATACAGTAATCCTGTAAATCCCTTATCCCACTATCTAACCACTGGACCCGAGATTTGGGATCAAACGGAGGGAAAGATTACCCATTTCGTTGCTGGTGCAGGTACGGGGGGAACACTCTGTGGAGTGGGGAAATACCTCAAGGAACAGAATCCGAAGGTTCAAGTCATTGCAGCCGACCCTGAGGGTTCAGTTTATAGCGGAGGAGATGGCCGACCTTACCTCGTCGAAGGAGTCGGAGAAGATTTTTGGCCAGAAAACTACGACCCCTCTCTCATAGACGAAGTAATTGCAGTTAGCGATGCGCAATCGTTCCATCGAGCTCGAGAAGTCTCGAGAAAAGAAGGTCTCCTTATCGGGGGGTCTTGCGGTACGGCTGTTGATGCGGCGCTAACTGTCGCTAGCAAGCTCACTAAAGAAGACCTTGTCGTAGTTTTGCTTCCTGACTCGGGGCGAGGCTACCTTTCAAAGGTATTTAATGACCAGTGGATGATGAAGTTCGGATTCATTTCGGATGAAGGGCCGCTCCTCGAAGAAATTATAAAAAATAAAGCTACGGAAGTACCTGACCTTGTTTATGTACGTCCTGAAGATACGGTCACGAAAGCCATAGAGCTCCTTCAAGAATACAGCTTGTCAAGAATCATTGTCGGCCAAGGTGATCTCCCTCTTTCTGCGGCTGAGATAAAAGGGACAATCGATGAAACACAATTGCAAATCAGATCATTCGAAGAGGGGTTTTTGGATATGAAATGTTCCGAAGTGATGGGTCCTCGATTGAATTACGTTGGATCAGGTGAGTCAATTAGGTCTGTTCTATTCAAGTTGGAACAAGACCAGACATTGATCGTAATGGATAAAGGGCGCCCCTCAGCCGTAATTTCAGCATCCGACATACTTTCATATCTACAGCGATCTGGAGAAAACGAAAATGACTAACGAGAACATGGATGAGAGATGGGGATTTGAAACCAGAGCGATACACGCAGGTCAGAAACCTGACCCACAGACCGGTGCTATCACCGTCCCGGTATATCAAACAACAACCTACGAACAAGATGAAGTAGGAAAAGGTCGCGGTTATGAATATTCGCGAACTGGGAATCCCACTAGAACTGCGCTAGAAATGAGCCTTGCGGCATTGGAAGGAGCAGAATTTGGAAGAGCTTTCGCGAGCGGCATGGCAGCGGAGGATACGATCCTTAGGCTGTTAAACCCCGGCGACCATGTGGTCATGGGAAACGATGCATATGGGGGGACCTTCCGCCTAATTTCTAAAGTGCTGACACGAATGGGAATCAGCTGGTCACCAGCTGATCTTTCTGTGCAAGAAAATATCGAAAAAAATATAAACGAGAAAACTCGAATTGTATGGGCAGAGACTCCATCGAACCCATTGTTATCGGTTGTCGATATCCAAATGCTCTCAAATGTTGCGCATACCCATGGGGCTCTGTGTGTTGTCGACAATACATTTGCCACGCCTTACCTCCAACAACCACTCGTACATGGAGCCGATTTTGTGGTGCATTCAACGACGAAATACCTGGGAGGCCACTCAGACGTTGTCGGAGGTTTCATTGCGATGAACTCTCCAGAATTAGATCAAGAGATTGGATTTTTACAGAATGCGGTTGGTGCTGTGCCGGCCCCTTGGGATTGCTATTTACTCCTTCGAGGGGTCAAAACCCTTCCCGTACGCATGGACCGGCATTGCGAAAATGCTGAGAGCATCGTTGAATTTCTCCGCGGCCACCCACGGGTCATCGACGTTCTATACCCTGGACTGCCCGACCACCCAACCCATGAGATAGCCAGAAACCAGATGAAGAAATTTGGTGGCATGGTTTCATTTACTGTTCGTGGCGGAGCCGACGAAGCCCGCAAGACAGTGGCCAAGACGAATCTCTTCACCCTTGCCGAGTCACTTGGAGCCGTAGAATCGCTCATTGAAGTCCCCGCAGCTATGACGCACCTTTCAGCAGAGGGATCCCCACTTGAAGTTGATGATTCTTTAATACGACTATCCGTAGGAATCGAGACAATAGGCGACCTACTAACGGACCTTGATCACGCCCTTTCATAAACAAGGTTTTCGACTAGTTCTGAAGATGCAACGTTTCTTCAGCCAAACGATTGAGTTCTAAGTCCCAATCATCTGGTTCGACATATGGCATAAGGACAAACTTACTCGCGCCGGCATCGATGAACTCCTTTATCCTTACTGGCAAGTTTTCTCGTCCTTGAACGATTATCTGGTCAGCTTTGATCGTTGGCCTTCGGTTCTGGATTGCACGAATTATCTGTTCTGGTAGGGACCCGTCAACTGTGTAGACGAGCAAAGCACCAAAGTGTTCTCGATCA
Source organism: uncultured Acidimicrobiaceae bacterium (assembly GCA_913031515.1). Lineage (GTDB taxonomy): Bacteria > Actinomycetota > Acidimicrobiia > Acidimicrobiales > UBA8592 > UBA8592. The sequence goes on from CAJWET010000036.1 coordinate 6,404, forward strand.
ATAACCTGTTTTCCTGCGAGTTCAGAGTGTTCATCGATTTGAGGAATAGCTTCTGCCACATCATCTGCGGTGCAAAAGCTTGGTAGCCAACCATCACCTAAACGTCCTACACGCTTTAATTCAGAGGGGGCAATACCTCCAAGCCAAATGTCAAGAGGTTCTTGAATAGGTTTCGGTTTAACTCGAACGTCTTGAAGTTGGAATCGCGGGCCACTATGGCTGACACTATCTTCCTCCCACAAACGGCGCATGAGTGGTAAAGCCTCGTTAAACCAAGGAGAACGGTCCTCCCTATCTACCCCAAAGGCCTGATGTTCCCCTAAATTCACTGCGCCGAGCCCGAACGCTGGAAGAACTCGACCATTAGAGACCCGGTCAAGGCTGGCGATCGCCTTTGCTATAAGGACAGGATTGCGGCCTGGGACGACCATAACTGAAGGCCCGAATTTGAGCTTCTCCGTTCTAGCGGCTACCCAGCTCATTGCAACTATCGGGTCCAGTCCCGTCCCTGCGACACGCTCAGAAAACCAAAGTGAGTCAAAGCCCAGTTGCTCTAATCCTTGAGCTAGGCCTCCCAGAGTTTCAGAGTCGTTTACTTTTGACCTAGTTCCCAAGCCAAACCCGATCCGTATTTTCATTCCCACCCCGTTCCTTACTAGAAGCATAGATCAAATGAAAATATTGTGTCCCATGTGGGGTAGGCGATGGATAGGGCAAGAAAGACAAAAAATGCTATTGTGAGATTTATGACTGATAGTTTGTTTGAACTGGATGAGAGTTTTTTAGATCCTGCCATCCAAGATGACCCTTTTGATACTTATGCCGCTCTCCATGAGAAATGTCCGGTTTATAAAGTTCCGGAAAATGGATTGTACATGGTGACAAAATATGAAGATGTAAGAGAGGTCTTAACCACTCCGTCTGTGTATTCAAGTCGACCGGGAGCAGGAGCCGGAGGATTAAATGAGGCCTCGAGAGCACATGCACAGGTTTTTCAAGAAAAAGGTTGGGTTAAGGACCGAACCCTTCAACGAACCGATCCACCGGAGCATAGTCACTACAGGAAAATTCTCGGTCGGGTGTTTACAAATCGAACTGTGGAAGGAATGATCCCTCGAATCGATGAAATCACCCACAGTTTGATCGATAAGTTTATCGACAAAGGGCAATGTGAATTTGTTTCAGAATTTGCGTTACCTCTCCCAGGCATATTCATATGCGAACAGCTAGGTCTTCCTGCTGAAGAGTATGAGACATTCAAGAAATGGGCAGACGCAATGCTTGCAATGTCTCAACGCCCTCTTTCTCCTGAAGAGGCAGTAATACAAGCAGAGTATGAAGTCGAAGCCCAGCATCACCTAGCTCGTGAATTCGAGAAACGTAGAGAAGAACCAACCAATGACCTGATCTCGGCGCTGGTTCATGCGCACCAAGAAGATGAACCTTTCGCGATGGAGGAACTCCAAGACCTAATGCACCAGCTGGTTACTGGAGGTTTTGAAACTACCACAGCAGCTTTAGGTACGTCGATGTGGCTTCTGCTGCGGTATCCCGATCAGATGCAGAAATTAAGAGATGATAGGTCTCTGCAAAAAAATTTCATTGAAGAGAGTTTGAGATTTGATAGTCCGGTTGCTGGGTTGTGGAGAACCGCAGCGTGTCCAGTTGAGATAGGAGGAGCTTCCATTCCGGAAGGGGCAGCGGTTATGCCAAGGTTTGCAGCTGCAAATAGGGATGCGGAAGTTTTCGAACACCCCGACGAATTCGATATCACCCGAGAAGATCTACACAAACATGTGGCGTTCGGGTTAGGAAGCCATTTCTGCATTGGGGCTTCACTTGCCAGAGCAGAACTCATGTCTGCTTTTACGGCAATTCTTGACCGCATGGACAACATCCGATTAGAAAAACCGCTTGATAACCAACCACACAAATTCAGTTTTTTCCTTCGACCTATGAAAGAACTGCATATCGAATTTGACAAAATCTAGAGTTGGCGGAACGTCTTAGGACAAGACTGGTACCCCTGAATAGGGACTGGGATCCCCTGTATCTGGGACTATTGGTTTAGACCAGCTCATAGTATCAGCAAGGTTGCTGACGATTTCTTTCCATTCAACCGGATTCCACCCTTCGGCGCTTCCGACAATCTGCGGGCTTTGGTCGAAGTGGATTATCGCCGGAGTGTTCTCTAGCTCTATTCCTCGAACGAATGTTAGCTCTGGATCGACAAAGGTTAGGATTTCTGCTGACCATGGGCCCAGGAATTCCTTCGAATGCTCTGTGGTTCCCGTAACCATCCAACCACCACGGCAGTCAGCATCCTTAAATGACCGTAAAATCCTTCCAGCGGTTTCAACGATCCAAGAGCTCTCGTGCGTGTAAGGGTCTACAACTACAAGAAGGAGATGGAACGTGGTCACCCAATCTCTTAAGGGTCGTGATGAGCCGTCGATACTCGTTAAAGAAATATCCGCATCTGGAGAAATAGTCACGGGTATCAAACTAGTGCACGGTGCTATCGGCTGTGGAACTATACGCACATTAGAGGAAAGATATTTGCAAGTTTTCGAAACTGTGGTTCCATGGGGCAAGACCCCTTAAGAATCCACGGACAACAATCTGGGAAGAAACACAAATGAATAAAAAGTCAATGGTTGTTCTGTCCTTTGTGGTAGTTGCCTTCCTATTGCTCCTTGTCCTATCTGAAGTCTTTCAAGACGGCAATAACGATGTTGCTCTCGTATCGGCTGAATCCGAAAATCCTGTAGAGTCTCCTGAGGTTGTTGAATCTGAACTTGAGGAAGAGGAACCGAAGAAGGAATCGACTCCTGAACCCACCCCAACTGTAGTTCCGACACCAGAAGTTACTCCGACGCCTACTCCTTCGGGGCCGCAAAAAGCCACTCTTGTCTTTACGGGCGATATTCTAAGTCATGGTCCGGTGATACAAAGGGCGTCCCTTAATGGAAGCGCTTCGGCCGCCCATGACTACACGCCTATGTTCTCTCAGGTACGATCACTGCTTGAACAAGCCGACCTTGCTATCTGCCACTTGGAAACTCCTGTTTCTTCCGACAATCTCTCCCTATCTGGCTACCCGATCTTTAATGCTCCCCAAGAACTTCCTGCTGATTTAAAGACAGTTGGGTATGACGGTTGCTCTACAGCTTCCAATCACTCCATGGACAAAGGGGCTAATGGAGTGCGCTCGACAATTACCCAACTCCAAAATGCGGGTCTTGTCTGGGCAGGAATGGCAAGGAGTGCTTATGAACAGAAACTTCCAGCTTTGTATTATCCAAATGGAATACTCATTGGGCACATGTCCTATACGTATGGTTTAAATGGATTTGTTCTTCCTTCAGGCGAACCATACCTCGTAAACGTCATCGATGAAGAAAAAATTCTTGCTGAAGCCGTAAGAATGCGATCTGTTGGTGTTGACTTTGTAATACTTAGCATTCAATGGGGGAACGAATACCAAGTCAATCCAAGTGAGGCTCAAAAAGAATTGGCTGAGTCACTTCTCGGTTCCCCATCTATTGATTTGATTGTCGGATCGCATGTCCATGTTGTGCAACCAATAGGAAAGTTTAATAACAAGTACGTTGTCTATGGCCTCGGGAATTTTCTCTCAAACCAATCTGTGAATTGTTGTCCAGCTGCTTCGCAGAATGGTGTGATGGTATTCGTCGACATCGTGGGAACAGAGGAAGAAGGTTTTAAAGTTGAGAATCTGACATTCGAACCGACTCGCGTTGACCGGTCCGACTACACAATTATTCCTCTATCCCTCGCGGTAGAAGATGAGGGGACTGACGAGGCTCTCCGTAATTTCTATCAGGGGGTGGTAGACGATACTTCCACTGTGATTAATCAACTTGGAGGAGAATACAAAATTAGAGGATCAGAAAACACGGATTAGGTCTTATCGGAGACTTTGTTCCTTTTCGCCTGACGGCGGATACTCACAATTGCGACAACTGGAAACAGTATTAGAAGTCCTAAAAGTCCCAATTGCAAAGCACCACCTCTATCAGTTGGGCTTGATGGGGAAGTACCTGAGCCTGGTTTAGGAATTATGCCAGAACCATCGTCAACTTTAATTATCTCGGTGCTGTCCGAAGAACCCGGGGTTTCTTCGCTAGAAGCAGGAGTTGCAGAAAGAAGACAGACAACGAAAGCTAATAAGACCGCTAAAACATATTTTGAGGAAGAAAGCATCTTTAGGCCCTGTTTTCACTAGGTGTATAAGCATTGGCCGGCAACTCGATTCTAGGGGTACGTTGGTATTGTGATACACGCCGAACAACAAAAAGCATTGTTGGAATGGTGGACAACCAACCACCGCGACCTCCCTTGGAGGCAAACACGTGATCCATGGTCGATTATGGTTTCGGAACTCATGCTTCAGCAGACACAGGTGTCGAGGGTAATACCCAAATACGTGTATTTCCTTAAGAAGTACCCGAATCCTCGAGAGTGTTCGCAGGCCCCAGTTTCATTTATTATCGAAGACTGGGAGGGGTTAGGGTATAACCGAAGGGCCATTAATCTTCACCGAGCGGCCCACGTTATCGTTGAAAAGCATGGCGGTGAGGTGCCTGACTCCTTGCTTCAGTTGTTGGAATTAGCAGGGATAGGACCTTACACTGCGCGAGCCATTCTATGTTTCGCGTTTGAGCAAGACGTCGGAGTCGTCGATGTCAACACAAGTAGGGTCATAGCGAGAATCACGGGAGAGATGTTACCCCCGCGTGCGATGCAGGAAAAAGCAGACAGTTTTGTGCCATCGGGGCAGGGCTGGATTTGGAATCAGGCATTGATGGACCTTGGGTCAGGCGTTTGCAGGTCTCGATCCATCGACTGCTCTACTTGCCCGCTAGAGAGCCTCTGTCGATGGAGAGGGAAGGGGCCCGATCCATCGAAACAAAAAACCGCATCTCATCGGTCTGATCTAAAGTTCGAAGGGTCCGACCGACAAGGGCGCGGAAGACTTGTCAATATTCTGCGCAAAAGAACCGTTGCACTATCTGAACTTGAGGATGTCATGGGCTGGAAAGGCGACCTTGAAAGGTGCGAAAGGGTTGTAAAAGGCCTCATCAAGGATGGTTTAGTTGAATGCAACGGCAATAAAGAATACTCACTCCCAATCTGATTTGATACTGCTAGATTCTTCGGATGACGTCACTTTCGATCCATCAAGCACGCCGTATTGCTTTAGCCGCGCAAGGGTTTGCGAAAGG